>JANOWX010001101.1:0-5171 GCA_031418175.1 Acidobacteriota bacterium
GACGGCAACACGTAGTAACGAATTTATTCGTTTTGTGCTGCGGCCAGGACTGAACGATTGAAATCGTTACTACGTGTTGCCGTCCGCTTTCTCTCAAAGAACTTAGTTGTCGGTGTATTTAGTCTGTCCTACGCTTTAACGATGTCGTGACCAGGGTCTATTCATTCTCGCGACAGACGAATGTCCGACAAGCTGCCAGCTTGTCGCGGGTGTTGCGGTAAGCCCACTGGTTCGCTAGCCGAGACTTCGACAAGGCTGGCAGCTTGTCGGACACTTTCCGAGAATGAATAGACCCTGTGTCGTGACGATGCGGCGGGACGGATAGACTAAAGCCTGAATCCACGGTTAAGAAATGAATGAAATCGTTTCGCCCAATATCCATCGGCAGCGCCGCGATTTTTGCGATTTTGGCTCTTCACCTAACAGGTGAAAGACCGAATTTGCGAAAAACCTATGGTTATTGGGTGAAACCGCGATTTCAACTTCTTAGCCGTGGATTTGGGCTAAAGTCTGTCCTACCGTTCGACCGACAATGGCCGCTCCAATTTCAGCCGCACGATGGCGTTTTGATCCAGCCTCACCTCTTTGCCTTTGCTCAGCAAGATGCCGACGATGGCGGCCCCGCCGTATACACCGGCCACAGTGCCAATCGTTCCTCCGCCAACGCCCCTGAAAGCACCGTCGCTATTGCCGCGATAAACGCTCGCCAGCACGGCCACGGTCGCGCCGGCACTGGCGAGGCCGACCGCCGTGCCGACGTTGGCCAACACCTTGCCGCCGTCTTTGCCGCCTTTGAGCGTGCCTTCGCCGTCGCTCTTGATCTTTTCGTCGCGCGAAAAGTCAGAGACTGATTTGATGATCGAGTTCAGCCGCCGTTCGCCACTGCCCAAGCGGATGCGCTCAAACGTCAAATGCAGGCGGCCACCTTTGAGCAAGCGGCCCGCCGGTTCCGCGACCGTCACACGCCCGACGACTTCGGTGCCTTGTTGAATAATGACGCGGCCATCCACGACCACATCGCGGCGCACCGTGGCCAACACTTCGTCGCCGGGCTCGCTCAGTTTGGAACTGACCGGGTCGCGCAGGCTCAATTGAATCTCAGTGCCCTCGGGAATGACGATGACATCTTCGTCCTTGGTAAGCGCCACCTGTTTCGCAGACGCGGGGTCTTGCGCGGCAAAGGTGAGGACCGGGAACAACAACGCGGACAAACAAACAAACGTGCAAAGTCGCTTGAACATGAAGTACCTCCTTGTGGCTTTTCGATTAGAGACGCTTTCGAGCGTTGAAAAAACTGCGCAACCGCGCGCGGGCAGTATGCTAATCCCGCCCCGCCAGGGGGGCAAGCGCGGCGCGCCGCTAGGTGAACGCCACGCCCTTACATTTGTTGCAAAGCGCGGGCTGACGCTATAGCCTTGCGGCGGATTTGCTATGGATGATCAACTCGACATGAAATTGTTTTCGGTGGAAGAAGCCAACGCGCTGCTGCCCGTGGTGCGCAGCCTGTTCGGGCAAATTGACCGCGAACGTGGCGTGTTGCGCCGCCTGGCGCCCGCGGCCAAACGCGCCTATGACCGCGCCGAAGAGAATGGCGGCATCCCGCAAGGCATCAAATACGCGCACGCGCTGACCGGTTTTATGGTCGCCGTGCAACAACTGCTGAGCCTCGGCATCGAGATCAAAGATTTTGAGCGCGGCCTGGCCGACTTCCCGCACTGGCGCGATGGGCGCGTAGTTTACCTCTGCTGGCAACGCGGCGAAGAGCGCATTGAGTGGTGGCACGATACCGATACCGGATTTGCCGGACGGCAACCGTTGTGAGGATAGGAGGATTTCACGATGACTGATGAAAAGAGTTTGACTTTGGAATTGACTCAAACTGAGGCTGAACAGTTTCAAGCCTTGCTGACTGATTATCTGGAGCAAATGAGAATGTCCAACGAACGCATGGACAAAGAGGAAGCGGAGATTCAACTCCTCAAACAAGAGTCGCGCCGGTTGCTGCGTCAAATTGGAGAAACACTCAATGTTGTAACAGTTTTTTGACGCCCTGCTGAGCGCCTATCAGATCATGCAACGCGTTGAACGGCTTGAACGGGAATTGAAAGAGCAACGGCAAGAACACAACGCGTTGTTGGCGCTGGTGCAACGCATAGCCCAGGAACAACAACACGCCAAAGAACGCGAAGCCGATCAACACCGCCTGCTCTTGCTGGAAATCGAAAACCGCATCCTACGTGCCCAACGACAACTGCCTAAGCCTGCCAATAACGATGAAGTGTAAAGACTGGCCGCCTGCCAACTATCTTGGAAATTGATCGGGATTGTCCGTAAACAGCGCGTCAACGCCGTAGACGAATAAAAACTGCCGCATCTCTTCGCGCACGTCTTTGTATTTCCCCGACTGGCCTGTCCGAAACGTGTAGGGCGTCACCGTCAGCCCCAGGTCGTGCGCCCATTGCACGATCTTCGGTTCGGCTTCGATCAGGCTTTTTGACGGGCCGATGCCGTCGGCGAATTTCCTGGCCTCTTTCAACCCTTCCGGGTTGAGCCATTGCTTTTCGCTGCCGTTATGCACCAGCAACACACGCGTCAGTTTCGAGTTCAACTCGAAGGCCAGTTTGCGCAAGCTGGCCGGGCTGAATGATTGAATGATGAGCGGCGTTTTGGGATCGGCGTTGGGCTGATCCAGCTTGTGCCGCTTGAGTTCGGCCACCAGCAGCTTTTCCATCTCGAAGCCGCGCTTGCCATACACCTCTGGCTCTTTGGTTTCGGGGTACAGGCCCGCCTTGCCGCGCACGGCTTGAATGGCTTCGGCGAACGTCGGCACACGCGCGCCTTTGAATTTCGCGTTGAACCAACTGCCCGCATCCAGCCGCTTGATTTCGGCCAGCGTGAAATCGGCGACGTACCAATGCTTCGAGCCATTCTCAATTGTCGCGCGGTCGGGGAAGACTTCTTCGACATCGGTCGTGCGTTCGAGCGTGATGTCGTGCAGGCAAACCAGCACGCCGTCTTTGGTGATCTGCAAATCCTGCTCGATGTAATCGGCCTTTTGCGCGATCCCCAACCGATAGGCTGCCAAGGTGTGCTCCGGCGCATAGCCCGAAGCGCCGCGATGGGCGACGAGGATTTTCTTTTCCGGCTTGGCCTGGCTGACGGCGAATGGCAAGCTGACAAGCAACAAAACGAATGACACAAGTTGCCCGAGTTGAATGATGGTGCGCGACATAGGTTCCTCCGGATGATGGGCGTTGATGTGGTTGTTGACGGCGGCTATCCTGAGAACTTCGCGCGGCGAAGTCAATCCGTGCACGCGCGGCGCGCAAAATTTTGCCGCAATTTTAGGCTCAACCGAATTTTCCGCCCGCGCGATCAAGCGTGGCTGTGGTATCGTGTGGCCCTGCTTTGCCAATTCGATTCGGACTTCAATGTCACAACCTTGCAGCCTGAACCGGCGGTCAAAGCACTTCACGCTCTTCCCCCTCGAATCAAGCGTAAGAGGTCTTAACCAGTTATGAACGGGATCGTCATCCGGCTGGCCGGTGTTCCCAATCCTGAAACGCGCATCCTGCAACAAGAAGCCATCAGCATCGGCACGGCGGCGGATTGCGATTTGCAGATCGTGACCGACGATCACTTCCTGCCGCCCGAAACCTACTTGCTCACCTTGCGCTTGAAAGAAGGCGTTTATCGCGTGGCCGCCGCGACGAGCGAGGCCAATCTGTTGCGCGATGGCGAACCGATTGCCGTGGGCGAAGCCATCCACGACGGCGACACCTTTCATCTCGGCTCGACCGGCATCCGCCTGCGCTTCTTCGCGCTGAGCGAAGGCACTGAGTTGAACGATTCGCTGGAACTGGGCACGGCCGTCCTGAAGCGCGTCGGCCCGGCCACCAAACCGTTACGCATACGGCGCAGCCGCAACGGCTCGGCTGAAACCATCCCCATTCCGCGCACCGACGTGGCGCTGGTTTTCGTCAAACAACTCGTGCGCGAACTGGCCGCCGAAATCCCCAAGCGCTGGCTCTATGTGATGGGCGGACTGGCGGTGTTGCTGCTGGGCGCGGCGATTTACATTCCGACGCTCGGCTTTATTCAAGGCCGCCAGAATCAGCGTGCCATCAACGACCTGAACAAAACCATCGAAGACACCAAGAATAAACTCGAAGCCGTCAATCAGGAGTTGGGCAAGGTCAGCATCAACGCGCAAAACGCGATCACCTCGGTTTCCTTCGCCGCGCAAGTGGTGAAAAGTTACGGCGACAGCGTCTGTCTGATTTATGGGCTGTACACCTTTGTTGATCCGCGCGCGGGCCGCGAAGCGCGCTTCCGCGAATACAGCGAGAACAGCAACCCGATCAGCGCCAGCGGCGGGTTGAACCTCAGCGTGGAGGGCAGCGGGCGTGTTTACGAAACCGAATTCCTCGGCACCGGCTTTTTGGTGGAGAAGGGCGTCGTGCTGACCAATCGCCACGTGCTGCAACCCTGGGAAGACGACCCGGTCGCCAGCCTGATACGCGCGCAAAACTTCCGCCCGCGCGTGCGCGAGTTGCTGGTTTACTTTCCCAAAGTGCGCCAGGCCATGGTGCTGAAACAATTGGAAGCCGCCACCGAACACGACATCGCGTTATGCGGCTTCGAACAAGGCGAACTGAATCTGCCTGTGCTGCCCTTGGATGAAAAAGACGAAGGCGCGGTCAGTGGCCAATCGGTCGTGCTGATGGGTTATCCGGCAGGCCTGGAAGGCTTGTTGGCGCGCGTGGATGAGCGCGAACGCTGGGGCCTGAAGCGTGTGACCTTGCGCACGGCGCTCAACGAACTGGCCGGGCGCGAACAGATTCGCCCGCAATCCACCCAAGGCCACATCGGCGACATCACGTCACGCCAATTGGTTTACGATGCGCTGACCAGCGAGGGCGGCTCCGGCGGCCCCGTCTTCGGTCTGAACGGCAAAGTCATCGGCGTCAATCAAGCCGTGATGCCCAACACGCCCTCCAATTTCGGCGTGCCGATTCGCTATGGCATCGAACTGCTGCAGAAATACAAAGCACGCGCGCAAGCCAGGCTTGAAGACACCGGGCCAATCACGGGCAACATGCCGGGCCAATGAAAAAGCTTGGCTCGGCGAAGCCTTTGGAGTGCGTGCGGCACAGGCCGCCGCTTTGGTA
>JANOWX010001102.1:0-18612 GCA_031418175.1 Acidobacteriota bacterium
CACAGTATTCCCTTCGCATCGAAATCAATACCGATGGCGTTGCGCAAGCCTTTGGCAAAGGGCCGTCCGCCCGTGCCGTCGGCGTTGTACACCATGATCGTCGTGCGGCGCGCGTCGGTCTCTTCGCACGAATTGCAGGACGAGCCGATGGCGACATACAGCTTACCGTTCTTGTCGAAAGCGATGGTGCGCGTCCAATGCGCGGTGGTCGAGACGGGCAGGTCAATGAACTTTTCCGGCGTGCCTTCGACTTTACCGTTGGCGTATTTGACGCGCAGCACGGCGGGGTTGGTGGCGATGTAAAGATAGCCCTTTTGAAAGGCCAGACTGTGCGGGCGCGTCAGGCCGGTCAGCACGGTCTCGACCTTATCAGCCTGGCCGTCTTTGTCTTTGTCGGGCAGCGCAACGACTTCGCCTTTGGTTTGCAGGGCGACGTAAATGACGCCGTCGGGGCTGACGGCCATCAGGCGCGCGCCCGCTACGCCAGAAGCGAAGACGGTGGCTTTGAAGCCGGCGGGGACGGTCAAGGTGGCGGGTTGCGGCGGGGCTGGCGGTTGCGCCGTAGTTTGCGCCACAGCTTGCGATGGATTTTGCGCGAGGGCCGCGCCGGTTAGACAAACGATGAGCACGGCGAGATACGCGACTCTGTTCACTGGGGTGTTCTCCTTCGGTTGATGATGAATTGGGATTGCGTGTTGAAGCGGGCGGCAGCTTAACAGTGAACGGCGGCTGGCTCAATAGTGCGCAGGTGAGGCGGCTTAGAGCGGTTTGCAATTGAGTGTACGGGAGGACGCGCAGCGCCGGGACGGTACCGCGCGCGTGAGCAAGCGGCGCGTCAACCTATCGCGCAGTGGTTCAAAGGCGCGGTCTCCGCTTGCTCACGCGCGGTACCGTCCCGCTGCGTGGTTTTTGCCGTACACCGAACTGCAACCCGCTATAAACTCGCATCCGGCTTTGTGGCGGATTTCCGCTTTACGCTCCCAGGGGTTCCGCGCGAAACGCGCTTGACCCTGGGCTATATCCTGCCGCCCGCGGTCACGGGCTAATGTTCTGTTTGTGCCAGGCACCTCAGCACCAACTTTTGCCTTGCCCGGAATGAGCAGCTAGTATGCGGGCCGTTTTCCTATCTCAATACGCAATCTATCAATCATGATTTTTGGCATGATTTTTGGCATGACTTTTGGCATGACTTTTGGGCAAGCTTCGGTGCTCTTCGGCGCGGCCTTGACCGCCGGGATGATCAATTCGGTGGCGGGTGGCGGCACGCTGGTCAGTTATCCAGCGCTGGTCTGGCTGGGCTATCCGCAGATTTCCGCCAATGCGACCAATACGCTGGCGCTGGCGCCGGGTGCGCTCGGCAGTCTGTGGGGCTATCGCGGCGAATTGAAAGACACGCCGCGTCATTTCTTTGTGCTGCTCATCCCCAGCTTGCTTGGCGGCATCGCCGGCGCTGTCTTGTTGAAGCTGACGCCCGCCAAAACCTTTGAGTTCCTGGTGCCCTTTCTGATCCTGTTCGCCACGCTCTTGTTTATGGCGCAAGACCCGATCAAACGCTGGTTGCGTTTGGGCGAGGCGCACGAAGTTCATCAATCACCGAGTTGGCCTCCGGGCATGCAAGCCGGAGCCGTCTTTTATCAATTGCTGGTGGGCATCTATGGCGGTTATTTCGGCGCGGGCATAGGCATTCTGACGTTGGCGGTGCTGGGCGTGTTGGGGCTGGAAAACATTCATCAGATGAACGGGCTGAAAAACATATTTGCCGGAACGATCAATCTGGTGGCGGCGCTCTATTTCATATACGCCGGGCTGATTCATTGGCCCGAAGCGCTGTTGATGGCCGTGGGCGCGCTCATCGGCGGCTATGGCGCGGCCGGGCTGGCACAGCGTATGGGGCAGCGGGCGGTGCGGCGCTGCGTGGTCGTGATCGGCCTGGCGATGGCGGTTTCGTTGTTGATAAAACGCTGACACGCCGCGTTAATCATCCGCGCGTTTCGGATTCTTCCCTCCGGCCAGTAGTGGTGCTAGTATGGCGCGCGTTGGCGTCCTGGTGGCCCTTCTGATTTTTAGAGGATGCGGTTGTGGCGTGAGAGTGATTGCAACGCCGAAGGCCCTCCGTACTTACAAAAAACAGCTTGTATAAAAAACATTTGTTGAGGTGAATCGCTTATGCCCATCTGTCCTGTCTGCCGTAGTCAAAATATGGAAACCGCCAAATTTTGCGGCAACTGCGGCAATCCCTTCCCGCGCACTGCTGAATCAACTTCTTCGCTCTTGAAATGCGAGCAAGGGCATATTTACAGCGCGGTCTATCAAACCTGCCCCTATTGTCCTGCTGGGTCAGAGGCGGTGAGCAACGTCGGGTTTGAGACGCGCATTGAAGAGGCGCCCGAGTTCATCCCCGCGCCCGCTGGCGGTGATTTCGCCACGCGCATCGAAGCGCCTGCCTATCCACTAGGAAATATGGCAGAAAATCTGGCCGGGAATATGGCCGGCAATATGCCCGGCGACCTGGCCACGCGCATTGAGACGCCCGTGCCCGCCGAGTTCGCCACACGCATCGAAGCCCCTTTGGGACGCACCGATGATCTGATGGGGCGTGCGCCTGCGGCCGGCAATGTAACGACAGCCGCCGTGCCCATGCCGGGCACCGAGTTGTTGAATGATGCGCCGCCGCCTTCGCTGTTTGAGACGAAACTTGAGGACGCGTCTTTCAATCCGCCCACGCCGCCGCAACCGCCTCCGCCTCAAGTGGCACAGGCGGCTCCGCCGTTCCAAATGGCGCCCATGCCGCCGCTGCCTGTGTCAAACGTGCCGCCAGGGCCCGCGAGCAGCGGCAGGCATACGTCTGTCATGGCGGCTGATGATGTGAAGCGGGCCCTCAGTTCCAAAGGCAAACTGGTGGGCTGGCTGGTGAATTACGGACGCAACCCGGATGGCGAAGATTACAAGTTGCGCGCGGGCTATAACCGGATGGGCGCCAATCCGGCTTGCGACATTGTGGTCGAAGATGAAACGGTGAGCGGTTCGCACGCCATCCTGGTGTTCCGCGACGGGCGCTGTTTGATCAAAGACGACCTCTCGCGCAACGGTACTTTCGTCAACGGCAAAGAGATTACCGAAGCGCATCCTTTACAAAACTACGATCAGGTCCGCGTGGGCAATACGACGTTCACTTACGTCGCGGCCCAGCAGGGCTAACTTCCTGTGACCGGCACGCACGCCAATGTTGCGCGTGATTCGCCGCGCACCCACTGCACACAAACGAGCCTACGAACAGACGTGGCTTTTCATCTCGTCATATGCGCCACCAGGTGATCACTGCTCACTTGACCGACATCGGGCTAGAGCGCAAAGAAAATCAAGATGCCGTCGCTTGCGTTTATGATGAACGCAGCGACACCCACCTGCTTATCGTCGCCGACGGCATGGGCGGGGCGGCGTGTGGCAGCCGCGCCAGCCACCTCGCCATCGAGACGATTGCCGCAAACTTTTTCGATCACGCCAGCGGCACGCTGGCCGTCACCCAACGCCTCAACCGCGCCATGATCGCCGCCAATCACGTCATCTGGAGCGAAGCCCACGCCGGTTTGGACATGGCCACCGGCAATAGTTTGCCCGGCATGCCGAATTGCCGCGGCATGGGCGCCACCTGCGTGGTGCTGGCGTTGCTCAACGATCAAGCCTGGCTCGCCCACGTGGGCGACAGCCGCATCTATCACATCTCACCCAGCCGTATTGTGCGGCTGACGCGCGATCATTCGCACGTGCAGCGTCTGGTGGATGGCGGCCTCATCAGCGAAGAGGACGCCCTCACGCACCCTGACCGCAGCCGCATCGAGCGCGCCCTCGGCCCGCGTGAAATCGTGCGCCCGGAAGTGCGGCCCGACCCCCTCAACCTGGCCGAAGGGGATTCCTTCCTGCTCTGCTCTGACGGGTTGAGCAGCCTGGTGCACGATGAAGAACTATTCAGCATCGTGCTCAACGCGCCCGCCAAACAGGCTTGCCAGACGCTGGTCGCGTTGGCCAAACAGCGCGGTGGCCACGACAACATCACGGTCGCCATCACGCGTATCGGCGACGACGTCACGCGCGCATTTTGAAGTCTGGGGAAGTCTAGGAAAGTCTGGAGAAGTCGGCGGTGCCTGGCGTCATAGACTTCCCCAGACTTCCCCAGACTTCCCCAGACTTCCCCAGACTTCCCCAGACTTCCCCAGACTTCCCCAGACTTTCCTAGACTTTTTCTATGACCAAACTGCTCATCGCGACGACCAACGCCGGCAAAGTGGCCGAAATCGCCGCCCTGCTGACTGACCTGAATTATGAAGTGCAAGGTCTCGCTGACTTGCCGCAGCCTCCGCTCGCTGTCGAAGAGACCGGCGCGACCTTCGCCGCCAACGCCTTGCTCAAGGCTGAGTATTATCACGCGCAGACCGGGCTGCTGGCGCTTGCGGACGATTCCGGTTTGGAAGTGGATGCGCTGGGCGGGCGGCCCGGCGTTTATTCGGCGCGCTATGCTGGCGCAGCGGCGAACGATGCGGCCAAGGTGGCGAAGCTGTTGGCAGAATTGCAGGGCGTACCAAGCGCCGCCCGCACGGCACGGTTTGTGTGCGCCATCGCCCTGATTGGGCCGGGTATACGCGCGAACTTTACCGGCGCCTGCGCGGGCTTGATTGCCGCAGCGCCGCGCGGGATGAACGGCTTCGGCTATGACCCGGTTTTCATCGAACCGGCCTCGGGCCGCAGTTTTGCCGAGCTTACGCGCGCGGAAAAAACCGCCGTCAGCCATCGGGGCCGGGCGTTGATGCAATTGAAAGCTTGGCTGCGGTTGGCCAACGTGCCGCCGCCCGCTCAGCGTTGACCGGGCGGCGGCAGGTATTGGTTACCAAACGATGTCAGACAGCGCTTCCAGCGGCTGCCGTTCCTCAACCGACTCAGCGCGCCGCGCCAGCAGTTCGGGCATGGCATCGGCGGTTTTGAGATTGGCGGGGAAGCTCAGGCCGCAACGTTGTTCGATCTCTGGCAGCGTCACCTGAAAAACCCTGAACTCGTTCAGGTCAAGGGCTTCGAGCTGACTCAGGTTTTGCGTGAGCAGAAAGCCTTTTGCTTTCAACCGGCCGTTCTCGACAAAGGCCAGCACTTTGTAAAACTCAACCGGAATCTGAACGTTGCGAAAGAGCCGGTCGCTCTGGTTGAACACCGGCCCGCTGATCACGCTGACGCGCAGGTTCTCAACGTCTACGTCTTCAAAGACGGCGTCTTCCAACTTGCCCCACAGGCCGCCCCGGCTGGCTTGATTGAAGTTGTCCATTTGCGGCGTAATGTTGGTAAAGAAGAACGAATCCTTATTCGCCTTCTTCGCTTCTTCCAACGGCCCCCACAACAAATCGGCGCGCCGGGCGATATGGCCGCGATCCAAACGGTTGTTGGCATAAAGCTCATCGCCGGCCTGCACGTTCGCGGCGAGGCGCGGGTCACGAATGAAGGGGATGCCCGTCCGGCTCAGGCTTTTCAGACTGCCGCCGTCAATGTTCCAAGCCACCCAGTAAGCGAACTTGCGCGCACTGCTGAGCGCCAGCGAAAAGTGCGTGTAATGACCGATCACCTCAGAGCCGTTGAGTTTGACCGCGTCGCGCAAATTGGCGGCATTCAGCTTCGGCAAATCTACCCGCGTGTTCAAGAAGTTCGGCGCGTATCCGGACACCGGCGCGGTCACCGTCACGGCCGGCGGCGGCACGGGCGCGATTTCCAGCTTTTCAAAAACGGAGCGCGGATAGCACGCAAGCGCGTGTTCACGGGGATCGCCCGCGCCTTCACCGGCAAAATGCAGCCCGGCCATGATCTTGCTGGTCGAGCCATTCGCGGCCTTGAACATCCAGACCGAGCCGGAATCGCCGCCCATGCTGATTTCGCCATTGGGCGGCGGGAAGCGGTCGTCGGGACTGATTTCAAAACCGCCGATATTTTGCGTGCGGACCGACCCGCCATAATCAAGCCGCGCGATCACATCCACACGCTCAACGATGCCGTGCGTGACCGCGGTCGTGCGCCCGCTCTTGATGACCTTATCACCGAGTTCGGGCACGCCGAGTTGCTCCACTTTGACATTCAAATCGAGGATTTCCTCTTTGAAGCGGCGGTCTTCGATGCTGGCGATGGCGCAATCGCCCGCCACGCCCAAGTGCGAACGCACCAGTTTGCCCGCGTGGTTGAGTTGGATGCGATTGTCGTCGTGCGGCCCGGGCTGGACGATCTCATCGCCGATCCGGCCCGTCGGGCCGTGCAGCACATGCCAATTGCTCAGCACATACGGCGCACCGTTGCGCTTATCAAAAACGATGCACCCCAGCGTCCCCGCCGTGCCCCTGACATTGCAGATGCTGGTGCCAGGGGCGAGCGGATCAATGCGCTCTTTGCGCGGGCCGCCGCCGGCTTCGGCGACCACCTGGTAGCCGGGCTGATAGCTGCGTTGCAAAACATCGGTGGGAACGTCCTTGCCGCCGATCTTGAACGACTTGGGCAATTCCACTGTGTCGAGCGACTTCAACAACTCTGGCGCGGCCTTGCGATCCACGGTGAATTGAATACAGATTTCCTTGGTCGGCTTGTCATCCTTCCATTTGTAGCCAATGCCGACCGAAGAAACGTTCGGGTCGTTGAGGTAATTCACCCCTTCGGTGCGAACGAATTGCTTGAGTTGCTCCATGAAATCCGCCTGGGCTTTGCCAGCCGGTTTCTTGGACTTGTTAGAAGCGCTTTTCTGTTTGGCCATTGCGTGATCCTTTCAAATCAAAAGCTGTGTTGTCTGAATTGCCGCACGGCACGCGCGTATGCGCCTACCGCAACGATTGAATATCGCTCTACGATTTGTATGTCGCAGTTCCCGCTTTCATTTCATGCCGCGACGAAAATTGCGGGCGCGGGTATTTTCCATTCGTCTGAAGCCAGCGTGTCAGTGAAAAGAAAAAGTTGTCTCAGAACTGTTTAGCTGGAAAGCTGCAACGTGTGTGTGTGTGCTTATGGAAGGCTGTCGTGGCGCTGAAAACCTTAGCCTGAACGGAGCCAGCCGACACAATCGGCAGACTTGCAAAGGCATTCAAAATTCCAGGGCGAAGCCGGCGTCGGTCTCCGTCGGTAATCGAAGGTGATCTCTTGATCCGCCGCAATGTCGCAGAGCGCCACCAGCATC
Source organism: Acidobacteriota bacterium (assembly GCA_031418175.1). Lineage (GTDB taxonomy): Bacteria > Acidobacteriota > Blastocatellia > RBC074 > RBC074 > JACPYM01. The sequence continues at coordinate 7,187 of JANOWX010001102.1, forward strand.
CCGCCTTCATCGAAAGCCGCATTCGGCGCACAGGAATGATTGGTCGCGTGCATCGGCATTACCGCTTGCGACCAATAATCCATTTGATAAAGAGCAGCGCCCGCGCAAAAGGCATGCGTGGCAAACAGGCCAGCGCCTTTCCCAGTTGCGCCGTTGAGAATGTAAAAATCGGTGGTGTCGGATAGTTGCATTGCGCGATCACTGAAAAAACGCAGCCAGGCTTGACCGGGGTTTCAGGCTCTGAATAACATCCCGCTCAGCCTGAAAACCCAGTCAAGCCTGGTTAAACTCACGCTCAACTGCTGGGCAGTTCGTAATTCTCAAGCTGCACACGCAAAACCTTCTTGTCGAATTTCCCCACACTGGTCTTGGGAATAACATCCATGAATAACACTTCATCCGGCAGCCACCATTTGGCGATACCTGCTTTAGTAACAAGGTACTCGTTGATCTGTTCTTTTGTTACTTCCATCCCCGCCTTAACAACCACGCAGGCCAGCGGGCGTTCCTGCCAGCGTGGATGATTGACGCCGATGACGGCGGCTTCGGCAACGCCGGGCACGGCCATGATCGCGTTCTCCAAATCCACCGACGAAATCCATTCGCCGCCGCTTTTGATAACGTCTTTGGCGCGGTCGGCAATCGCCAGGTAACCTTCGCTATCAATCGTCGCGATGTCGCCGGTGTCGAACCAGCCGTCAGGGAAGCGTTCGGGCGCGTCGGCCTTGTAATACTGGCTGACGATCCAGGGGCCGCGCACCAACAGACTGCCCATCGCCACGCCGTCGTGTGCGACTTCGTTACCGTCTTCGCCGACGACGCGGGCTTCCAGGCCGGGCGAGATGATGCCGCAGCGTTGTTTGACATCGAGTTGCCGTTCACGCGGCCAGTCTTTCATTTTCGGTTTCAGGCGCGCGACCGAACCGAGCGGGCTGGTTTCGGTCATGCCCCAGGCTTGAATGAATTCAACGCCGAGATTGGTTTCGAGCCAATCAATCAACGCGCGCGGCGGGGCCGAACCGCCGCAGGTCATCGCGCGCAGACTCGACAAGTCATATTTGCCGGGATTGGCTTCGATCTCAGCCTTGACGCCCATCCAAATGGTCGGCACGCCCGCCGTGACGGTGACTTTTTCATCCTGCAACAACTGGCAAATCGAAGCGCCATCCATCGTCGGGCCGGGAAAGACTTGCTTGAAGCCGAGCATGCAACCGCAATACGGCAAGCCCCAGGCGTTCGCATGAAACATCGGCACTACGGCCATCACGGTATCGGCCATCTTCACGCCCATGCCATCAGCCATGCATTGCGCCACGGTGTGCAAGTAATTCGAGCGATGCGTATACAGCGCGCCCTTCGGATTGCCCGTCGTGCCGCTGGTGTAACACAAGCCCATCGGCGCGTTCTCGTCCAAATCCGGCCAAGCGAATTCGCTGCTTTCACCCGCGATCAAGTCTTCGTAATTGTGCGCGGGCGCAAGCTTGGTGGTATAGGCGCCCGTGTTGCTCAGTACGATGAAATGTTTAACGCCGGTGATTTGATCGCTGATGCGTTCGAGCAAGGGCAGCAGTTCTTCGTCCACACAAATCACACTGTCTTCGGCGTGATTGATGATGTAGCTCAGGTGCTCCGCCGAGAGCCGCAGGTTCAGCGTGTGCAGCACCGCGCCCATGCACGGCACGGCGTAATAAATTTCGAGATGGCGGTAACTGTTCCAGGCGAGCGTCGCCACGCGGTCGCCCTGTGTGACGCCGAGTTTGGCCAGCGCATTCGCCAGTTGTTTGGCGCGGCGGCCCATATCGGCGTAAGTGTAGCGATGCGTCAGATCGCGCATCTTCGAGACGATCTCGGTGTCGGCGGCGAACAGCGGCCCGCGTTCCATCAACACACGCATCGTCAGCGGAGTATTCATCATCGTCGTCATTACTGGTGTCTCCTACGAATTGAACCAAGTTTTGGATATTGCCGGCGCAAGAATGGCGCTAAGAGTAGCGGCAGTGGGCAAGGTTTTCAATTGTTGCGGACGGTGCGCTAAAAAATGTAGCGCTTGAAATTCAGGCAAGCGCCAGCAGGTTGTCCCGGCCACGCCCATTTATTGTTGCCTGATAAGGATCGTGCTATCGTGCCCGCACAGTGAGGTGAATTATGAGTATGCACAATCGTAAAGTGCTCGCAGAGATTGATTATCCCGAACCTGAAAGCGAGTACCCCGAATCGGACGGTGAGCCTGTGGCTGAAACTGATCTGCACATTCAACTGATCTTCGATCTGCGCTTCGTCTTGCGCGACTTCTTCCGCGCGGACAAGCGTGTCTACGTGGGCAGTAACTTGCTGCTTTACTATGTCGAGGGTGATCCGACCAAAAGCGTCGCGCCGGATGTCTTCGTCGCGCGCGGCGTGGGCAAGCACGAACGGCGCACTTACCAGCTTTGGGAAGAGGGCCAAGCGCCCAACCTCGTAATCGAGGTCTCATCCCGTAAGACCAAAAAAGAAGATTTGAATTGGAAGAAGCAGTTATATGCCTGGCTCGGCGTCCGCGAATACTTTATCTTCGACCCCGAGTACAAATTGAAACCGGCCTTCCGTGCGTACCGGTTGCGTCACGGCCAGTTTGTGGAAGAAGCCGTCACACGCGGGCGCATCACAAGCGAGGAATTGGGCTTGGAACTGGTCAACACCGGCAAGACCTTACGGCTGTTCGATCCGGCGGCAAACAGTTTTCTGCCCACCCCGGATGAAGAAGCCGCCGCGCGCCGCCAAGCCGAAGCGGAACTCGAAAGACTCCGCGCTGAACTTGCCCAACTCAAACGTTCGACGCCGAAACAGCGTGGCAACTGAGCGCCGCCGGCAACTGCTCTGCGCTGCCTTTATTTGCACTGCACAACCAGCGCATCACTGCGTTCCCGCAACTCCTCTAGCACACGCTGCAACCGCTCGCGCTGCCGCTCATCATTGCCTTCGTCTTCCGGCACATAAATCCGTTCGCCCAACACGACCACCACGCGCGCAAAGGGCTTGGGAATTTCCAAGCCGTCCCAACTCGGCAAGCGCCAGCAGCGTTCCAGCGAAATCGAAAACGGCAGCAGCGCCGCGCCCGCCTTGGCCGCCAGCATCAGCGCGCCAGGCTTGGCTTCGTAAAGCGGCCCGCGCGGCCCGTCCACCGTGAAGGCGGCGCTCTTCCCTGCCCTGACTGCGCGGATCATCTGAATCAGCCCGGCCCGTGCGCCGCGCGTCGAACTGCCCTTGGCCGCGCCGTAACCGAAACGTTGAATAAAGCGCGCGATGTACTCGGAATCGAAACTTTGCGACGACATCACCACGATGCCGCGGCGTCGCCAGAAATAGGTCGCAATCGGTATGCGGTTGTGCCAGAAACTGTAAACCAGCGGCTCGCTTTCGGTGTGATGTTCCCAGCCGTGCACCTCGAATTTCAGCGTCGCCCCGATGGCGCGCATCAGCCAGTAAAGCGCCAGCCCCGCCGCGCGAATGATGAGGCGTTGTTTGAACGTGTATTGAGCGAGCGCGGCAAAGGCGTAGAGCTTGTCGAACGCTTCGGCCTCACGCGCGTGGCTCGTTTCGGATTGAACAGGTGGCAGTTTTGACATAGTTGCGATGCAGCCGCTCGGGCGGCGCGGCCAGAGCTTACCACGCCGCCCAGGCGGTGCTAAGATGCGGCCCGCGCGCAATTCAACCCCGCTCGACATTGTCATCGCATCTGAATTCCATGCAACCACTCATCATCGCCCATCGCGGCGCTTCCGCTTACGTACCCGAAAACACCCTGCGCGCCTTTCAACGCGCCATCGAACAAGGCGCGCAAATGATCGAACTTGATCTACACACGACGCGCGACGGCCAGGTCGTCGTCATCCACGACGCGACGCTCGACCACACCACCAACCTGACAGGCCGCGTAGACCAATTGACGCTGGCCGAAATCAAACGCGCCGATGCGGGCCAGGGCGAACGCGTGCCGACGTTGGCTGAAGTGCTCGATCTGACGACCGGCAAGCTGCGGCTCTATCTGGAAATCAAAAACCCGCGCGCCGCCGCGCCCACGCTGCAAATAATCCGAGCGCGCCGCTGTCAGAGTGAAATGCTGCTGGCTTCGTTTGATATTGGATTGATGCGGCAGTTGGGCAACGAGGTGCGCGATGTCGAGTTGGGCGTGATTTTGGGCAGCGAGAGCTTGAATCCGCTCGTGCGCTATCGTGAGGCGTTCCCGTGGCGGGCCTTGCGCACCATCAATTATCAAGTGCTCTGTATGCAGGTCAAACTCTGTTACGGTTATTTGGCGCGGCGGGTCAAAGCCAGCGGGAAACGGCTGTATGTCTGGACGGCGGACAGTGAACGTCAATTCGCGCGTATGATCGCGCGCGGGGTTGATGGCATCGTCACCAACCGGCCCGACCGTTTGCGGGAATTCCTGGGTACGCACGCTTCGTGAGCGTGCGTACCCAGCCTTAAATCTGCGCCAGCAAATAAAACTTGCCCGTCGGTTGTGGCGAACCACCGCGCGGTTCCAGCGTGACCGCCGTAGCTGCCAGGGTGTCGGCCACTCCGTTCGGCAATGACAAGCGCAATTCCGCGCGCCCCTGCGCATCCGGGCGAAAGACGGCGGCGCTCAGTTTTGCCTCTTTCGTCACGTACCAAAGCTGATAGTCCATCTCAGTCGGCGCGCCGGGCAGATTGAAGACTTGCACCACCCATTCGTGCCGCGTCGTATCCCAAAACACTTTGGCGCTGGCCTGCGGCGCTGCTTGGCCTTGCAAGGCGATGACGCGCGTGGTCGGCGCTTGCATCTGCGTAATCGCTTGCTGGGCGTTTTGCAATTGCTGGACAAGCTGAGTGCGTTCGCTCTTGAGTTGGCGGTTCTGCCAGAAAAAGAGCGCGCTGGCGGCCGCCAGCAGCAGCGAAGCCGCAACCGCCAGCCATTGCGTGAAATTTTGCGACCATGAATGTTCGGCACGTTCGCGCGGTTTGAATTTCAGCACCTGGCCGCCAACAGGCGTTACTTGCGCTGACATTCCTTCACGAATACGCCCCAGCAACTGCCCTTTCAACGCGGGCCGCACCGAGGGCGACAACAGCGCGAAGGATAAGAGCGCGGCCACTTCACGAAATTCAGCCGCTTCGCGCTGTTCTTCCGGCGCAGCCTGGCGCAGATAGCGTTCCACTTCGCCCGCCGTGGCCGCATCCAGTGCGCCCAATGCGTGCAAATGGATTAATTCTTTCGCCTCCATTTGCGTCATGACAAATCCTACTCTCCACTCGATTTAATCAACTCGTCAGCCGTGTTCCCGGCCAGGGCTATCCGCGCGGCTAGAGACAACTGCCTAGCTCGCTTTGAACTACGGTGCGTTCAGGGGTTTCAGATGTCGTTACGAGCGGGATTTTCGCGCCGGACTTTTTGCGCGCGGGCAGAGACGGGCTATTTGGCACTGGCCAAGACTTCCTGCCAGGTAAGCAAACGGCCTTGTTTGGCGGCGGCTTCGGCTTCGGCTGGCTGACGCGCGTTGAACGCAGCGAACCCGCCACTCATTGGCGTTTGGAATTTGTCGGCGTGAACAAAAAACGCGGACTCAGCCTTGAGCCATTGTTTCGTCTCGTAATCCATCACGAAAAAGGCTGCAATGTCGGCGCGTTGCTGCGGGTGGCCTTTCAGGTAACGCGCCAAACAGCCGAGGTCGTCGAATTTGACGGCGTCGCCATCTTTGGTCAGGTATTGCGCGGCGAATTGCTTTTCTGAGATGGCCATTTTGCAAGCGGTGCACATGTCTTCGGGCGAGAGGGCGGCGGGCTCCAGCTTGTGGCTTTGGCACGCAGTGAACAACAACAAGGCTGTCACGAAAAAAATGCTGCGGTGTTTTGTCGCGGACGGTTTAGGCATAACTCACGCGTCGGTCCCTGAGTCTTTGATGTAGCGCAGATAGATGTCTTCCAGCGACAGCTCTGCGGTGGCGAAGCGTTCGACGTGGCCACCGTTGGTTTCGAGCGCCTGCAAAATGCCCAAGCGGTCTTCCGGGCTTGAGGTGATGAGCAAGGCTTTGCCTTCAATAACTGCTTCGGTCGCGCCTGCAGCAACGGCCACAGTCTGCAAGGATGAATTCGGCGCGCGCAAGACGACGCGCATGCGGCTGCTGCGCATCAGGCCTTCGCGCAAGGCGTTGATGGATTCGATGGCCACGAGCTTGCCGCCCACCAGAATCGCCACGCGGTCGGCCAGTTGCTCGACATCGGCCAGCACGTGCGAAGTGAAAACAATCGTCTTGCCCTCGGCCTTGAGCGCTTGCAGAAAGGCGCGAAAGCGAATCGCGCCCTCAGGGTCAAGGCTGACCGTCGGTTCATCCAGCAACAGCACGGGCGCATCGGGCAAGCAGGCGACGGCCAGTCCCAGGCGTTGCACCATCCCGCCCGAAAACTTGCCGACGGGTTTGTCAGCGAAGCCGTTGAAGTGAAAGCGTTCGCCGCTGAGGATGTGCTCCACACGTTGCGGGGCGAGGTGGCGCAGGTCGGCATAAAATTGCAGCACTTCGCGCGCGGTCAGGCTGTCGGGAAAGGCGACGCGTTGCGGCAGGTAACTGAACAGCCGCCGCGCCTGATGCGGGTCTTTCCAAACATCGAGTTGATTGATGAGGATTTGCCCCGCCGTCGGTTCCAGCAAGCCCACGATGCATTTCAACGTCGTCGTCTTGCCGCTGCCATTCGGGCCGAGCAACGCAAAGGTCTCGCCCGGTTGAACCTCAAACGAGACGTCGTTGACGGCGACGTGTTCGCCGAAGCGGCGGGTTAGATGGCTAACGTGAATCATCAGTTCAGGCTCCATGCTTAGCGCCGCGCGGTTGGCGATGCTTCCACATAACGAAAAGCGCCGCGCTGGCGCAAAGCAGTGAGCAAAGGCCCAGCAGCCATTGCGGCGCGTGGCGTGGCACAGCTTGCAACGGCGCGGCTTCCAACGGGAATTGCAATTTGACCGCGTGCATCAGCGGCGCGGCATCCGTTTCGCTCGCACCTTTGAGCACCGGGAAGCTATGCTCAGCGGCAGCCAGCGCCTGGGCGGCGGGGCTGTTCAGGTAAAGCCGCAAACGCGGGTAATTGCCTTCGAGGTATTCAAAAACGTTTTGCACCTTGTGCGGCACATCGCCGATGCCGTTACCGTCGAGGTCGTAACCGGCGTAATCGCTCCAATAATTGCCTTGCCCGTTGACGTGCCAGCGCGCGTTGGTGCGTTTGCCGACAACCAGTAACGGGCTGAGATTCGCGACGAAGTTGTTTTCGGTAAACAACGTCTGATCGGCGTTGCTGAACATTTGCAAGGCCAGATCGTTCTCGGCGATCACGTTGCGGCGAAAGCTGCTCTTGCGCAACGATTCGATAAAAATGCCCGTCGCGTTATCAATGATGAAATTCTCTTCGGCCACGATCTCGTCGCAATCCTGAAAGAGAATGCCGAACGAACTGAAGCCGCGATTGTGCGCGAAGGCATTGCGCCGCAACGTGATGCGCCGCGAATACATAATCGCCGCGCCCGCCACGTTGTGTTCAAACAGATTGTCCTCAAAACGATTGTCGTCCGAGTTCATGTAATGCAAGCCGTAACGCACGCCGCGCACACGATTATGCCGCACCAGCGTGCCGGAACAAGCCTGGATGTACAGCCCATCGCGCGCGTCGCTGATGGTGTTGTCTTCGATGATGTTGTCGGGTGAATTCCAGAGGTGCAATGCCGCGCCGCGTGCGCCCAGTTCCAACTCACGCCGCCCGCGCACGACATTGCCGCGCAGCGTGTTGCGGCTGGCGTGGTACAGGTAAATGCCGTAAAGCACATCGCGCAATTCGTTCGCCTCGATCAGGCAGTCGTTGGCTTTGATGAGCAGGCCGGAATCTTCGGCAGTCAAATCGCCGCCGCTGTGTTCGATGACGAAGCCGCGCAAGGTGCAATGATCGGCGGTGATGAGGACGACGCTGCCCTGGCCGGTGCCACGCAATACCGGCTTGCCAATGCCCACCAACGTCAACGGTTTGTCGAGCAGGAATTGTCCGGTGTAAGTGCCGGGTTGAACTTGCACAATGTCGCCAGGCTGTGCGGCAACGAAAGCATCCGGCAAAGCTTGAAAGCGCGCGGGCGGCGGGCCAACCGTGAAGGTTTCGGCCCGCACTACCAGCGCGCTCAGTGTTCCCAGCAAAACCAGCCCTGCTATGTTGCGCCACATCACGCCGCCTCGTTCGTCTGCTTGCGCGACAGAAAGATCGCCGCCAGCAACAACAACGCAAAGGCCACCAGCGCAAACGACGCTACGCCCGGATAGCTCGTCACCGTGAAGTTGCCGACGACTTCCGTCCCCAACAGCGGCGGCGTGAACGGCGGCACCTTGATGGCCGCTGTTGGGTCAAGGTGGTGTCCATACGCGTAGAGCTTGTTGTAAAAGCCCCAGAACGAGAACAGCCCGAAGTAGGTGAAGATCACAAAGACATCCACCAGCCCCGCCATCTTGCCGATAACCAGGGCGCGCAACGCCAACACGCCCAGCACGCCGATGACAAAGGGGATCCAGACGAATTCGCTGAAATCGCTTTCCAGCAGCGGGCGCATGCCGATGTAATGATTGAGCGCGTTGATCTCGCGCAAATCATCGCGGTTCGGCGTCACCCCGCCTTTCAGTTGATAGGCGTAAATGTTGAGCGTCAGTCCATCCAGATACTGATTCGACTTGAAGGTCATATTCCACAGCGGGAGGAAAAAGACCGGCGTCAGCAGCACTACGCCCGCCAGAATCAGCGCGCGGCTGCGCAGCGTGAGCGGCAACTCAAAAAAATGATTCGCTTTGTCCAGCCAACGATTCATTGCGTGTCCTTAACGACTCGGAAAACCGGGAACTGCGCCGCCACATGCTCGAACTCAGCCAGCGGCGCATCTTTGTCAATGGGTAAATGCTTTCTAGCGCCCGGCGCACACTGCAAATAAGCCTTCAGCAATGGGGCGCGCCGGTTCACGGCAACCTCTTCGAGGCGCACTTCTTCGCGTTGCCCGTGACGCAAAGTGACCTTGCCGCCCGCAGCTTTCTGATTGCGCACCCAGTTGGCCTCAGTTCCGAGCATGGACACCAGGTAGCGTTCACCTTCGCTGACAAGCATAACGAGCGGCAGGCTGAGCTTGCGCCCGGATTGCCTGCCCCGAACTTCCAGTGTGACCAGATAGTTCGGGGCAATTCCCAACGCGTGAAGCGCAGCCCAGCCATTGTTAAGCAGTGATGCCAGCCAATTGGGCCGTCCGCCGCGATATAGCCATTGCTTAAAGCTCATCGAAGAAACCTACTTCACCAACAAATAGCCCTGCATCTCCTGATGCAAGGCCGAGCAGAAGTTGGTGCAATAGTATGGGAAGACGCCCGGTTTGTCGGCGACGAATTTGATCGTCTTGGTTTCGCCGGGGTCTATCACGATGTTGATGTTGTATTCGTTCAGTCCGAAGCCATGCAGTTCATCGGTCGTCTGTTCGATGTTGGTGACGTAAATCGTCACCGTGTCGCCCCGGTTGACCTCGATCTTGTTGGGTTCGAAGCTGCTGCGCACCGCGACCAGCTTGACCGTGACGTTGCTGCCGTTGCGCACGACGCTGGCGTCTTTCACATCCCAGATTGCATTCGGATTCTTGTTGGCCTCTTTCGGATAAACCTCAAAAGGTTTCAGCTTGTCGGCCTTGATGATCTGGGCGTAATGCGGTTCGGGTTCGGTGAAGGCTTCGTAAAGCATCTTCATCTTTTCGCCGCCGATGTTGATGAGTTGCGAACTCTCGGGTTGCGACGGGCCGACGTTCAGGTGGCGTCCGTGCGAAAGTTTGTTGAGCGCGACCAGGTATTTGCCATCGGGACTCACCGTATCGCCTTCGGCCGTGGCCAGGTGGCCGATGTTGTAAGTCACGGGAATCTTGTCGATCACTTCCCACGTGCCGAGTTTCCATTTGGCCACGGCGCTCTCGACAAAGAGGCTGGTGTACGCATTGCCCTGATCGTCGAATTGCGTGTGCAGCGGGCCTAGGCCGACGTTGACCTCGGCGTCTTTCACGCTGTCATAGTTCAGCACGGGAATGCCGTCTTCATTGCCGCTGAAATCTTTCTTGCTGATGGCGGTCAGCATCTTCTCGACGTTGTAAGCGGTGGTGATGGATTGCAGCTTGCCGCTGCCGATGAAGTATTTGCCATCGGGACTGACATCCACGCCGTGGGGCGATTTGCTGCACGGAATCAGATAAACGACGCCCGGCGTCTCTTTGGGATCAATCACCTTGACCCCGCCGATGGTTTTGAATTTGCCGGCGGCAATGGCTTTCTCGGCTTCTTTCCAGTTGACGGCGGCAATGTAGTCGCGGTCTTTCTGCGTCGAAGTCACTTCCAATTTGCCGATGCCGCGTTCGGAGTTGTAGCAAGTCCAAAACGCCCAGCCTTCGCTCGGCCCTTTGCCCGCATCGCCCAAATCGAAATTAAACGGCGGCATTAGCACTTGAAAGCCGACGCTCATCTCGCCGCTTTGCGGATCAATCTTAATGCCCGCCACTACGCCGTTGTATTTCGTGGCGTACTCTTCAATCGGCACGACCGTGCCTTTGGGCAAGGGCACCGAGAAGCGCGAGGCCGCCAGCACATATTCGCTATTCGGCGTCACGAACGAACCGCCGTGAAAACCGGAGATGTTCGGCACCGGGCCGAGAATCTGTTTGGTTTTGAAATCGCGCAGATCAATGCGCGCAACGCGGTTGTTGGCGTTGTCGTTGACGAAAAGCCAGCGCCCGTCGTAATCGCCCTTGGTTTCGCTGATGGCCGGGTGATGCACATCGCCCCAGGTGAACCCGCCCAGCATGGCTTTCGACTCTTCATCGAAGCCGTAACCAGTCGCCGGGTAAAGGGCAAACACGGGAATCGTCGAGATGTGGCGCATCGAGGGCACGCCCGCAACATAGACGTTGCCCGAATGTCCGCCCGAATAGAACAAGTAGTATTCATCGGTGTCGCCCGGCGCGACATACGTTGCAGTGGCGGCTTCCGCGGTGCCGCCCAATTCGGCGGTTGACGGCGCGCGGTTGCAACTGACCAAGGCGAAGGACAGCAGGGCGATAGTCAATGCGCCTGCGCCAAACCATTTCATTTTGTTGCGATCAAATCCTGACTCGGTGCTTTTCATTGTTGGTTCCTCCTTCAGGGTTGTCGGTGCGAGCATTGACACAGTGGGGAATAATTCGGAATAACTGCGGAATTTGAACCACTCGTCGCTTGCGCCGGTGCTAACTTCAATTTGTATGCCGCACAACGCCGCTGGCTGCGCAAATCGCTGGCAGCCTCGTCAACGCTTGCGCTAAATCAGAACAACCAAGTTTGGAACACTGGTAGAAAATGCAGCACTGGCGACCAGGCGTTTAGAGTTCAAGCTTT
>JANOWX010001103.1:0-2840 GCA_031418175.1 Acidobacteriota bacterium
TACCAAAGCGGCGGCCTGTGCCGCACGCACTCCAAAGGCTTCGCCCACGCTAGCGCTCCAATGGCAAGGCCACGCGAAAGGTGCTGCCGCTGCAGCCGTCGGTGCGCGTGCGCGCCTTGTCCACGTGGTAAAACCGCTCGAAGACTTGGGCGGCGGCCGCGGCGGGAATGCCCAGGCCGGTGTCGCTGATCTGCAATTCGGCGTGCTGGCAATTGCGCGAAAGCTGCACCTGCACATTGCCGCCGGTCATCGCGGCGATGGGGGCACAGGCCGTTTGCGCAAACCAGTAACCGGCCAGTCCCGCGACCAGCAGCAAGACCGGAAAGCTTAAATAGAAAATGCGCCGCAATGCGGCCAAATAAGCCGCGCTGATCGCGCGCGTTTCGGCCCCCAGCACGATGAAGTCTTGGGCCTCGGCGGTGAAGGCATAAACCGCCATGCGTCCGCTTGCGGGCCCGAACCAATTTGCCTCAAGCGCCAGCGGATGGCCTGCCCGGCGGGCTTCCGTGAAAGTCGCCGGGGTGGGCAGGACGGGTTTGATTCCGGCAGGGATCGAAGGCGGCGTGCCGTCGTCAAAATTGGTGGCCAGCAGTTTGGCGGCGCTGGCCGGTGGTGTTTGCAAAAGCGCGACGTAAAGGTGCGGCGGTTTGAATTCGTTGAAGAAGTGGGCGGTGGCGACCAGCGGGTCGCGGCCATTTTCGGCCAGTTCGCCCTGAAAGAGTTGGGCGGCGGTTTGCGCCGTGTTGACCAGCGAAAGATCGAGCCGCGCACGAAAGCTGCGCGCATTGAACTGCAGAAAATAAAAACGGCGAGGCTGCCCATCAGAGCAACCTCGCCGTGAGTTTTAGGCAGCGGCAAACTGCTTATTGCACCGAGATCGTCACAGTATTCGCCGACAACAGGTTGCCGTTGCCGTCATAAACCTTGACGACCAGCGGCAGGTTGTCGCCGGACGGGATAGCCGCCGTCAGTTGCACGTTGAGTTGATCCAAGCCCGCGAAGCCCGGCGCGCTGCCGGCATAGAGTACCGGCACGTTGACGCCGCCAATGCTGACGGTGACGTTTTCGGCCACGCCGTTGCCGGTGTTGCCATCGGTGTTTTCAGCCGTCCGAATGCCGCCGCCAAACAGCAGCAGGAAGACGCTCTCGCCGCTGCGGCGCGCGATCACCACCGGCACGGCCTTGCCGCTCTCGAAGCGCGCCAGGGCTTCGTAGCTTTGCTGCCCGTTGCTCCTGGTGCGCAAGGCGACGCCCGCCGGAATGCCCTTGCCGCTGGCGTCAGCGGTGAACAGGCTGGGCGCGACTTCGTTGACCGTGAGCACGCCGAGCGCGACCAACTCGTCGTTGAGTTCGATGGCGACCTGCGCTTTGCCGGGTTGCAGTCCGGCCGGAACGAGGATGTTGAGCTGATTCGGCGAGACAAAGAAGAGGCCCGCCGGTTTGCCATCCACGCTGACGCTGACGCCGCCCAAGTCAATGGGTAGCGGCAAGGTCGCGGCAGCAGTGGTGGCGCGCGCCATCCCGTTGCCGAAGATCGCCACGATCGAATCGCTGGTCGCGTCCGGCGTGTAGTTGCTGGCGTTGACCGAAACCAATTGCGCGAAGGCCGCGAAATTGGCCGTGGTCGCCGGGGTCACGACTTCGATAAAGAAGGCTTCGATCGGGCCCGCGCCGGTTTGCACGCCTTTGACCTTGACCGTCGCGCCGACCGCCACAGCGCCCTTTTCGCGGTTGATGGCGGTGTGGGGGCTGACGCGGACGAGCTTGTCGTCAACCTTCCATTCGCCGGTGAGGCGGGCGCTGTTGGGCAGCGCGGTGATCTTGCCCATCAATTCGACAAAGCTGGGCGGGGTCGTGCCGCCACCAGTCCCAGAGGATGCGCGGACTTCGATGGATTGCGCATCCACCGAACCATCGGCGCGCAGCGTGCCTTTGACATGCACGGTTGCGCCGACGACGGCTTTGGCCTTGCTCTCGTCAAGCTTGGTCGCGGCGACGACGTGGACGGTGCGCGCGTCAACCTTCCAATCACCGATCTTGGTCGTGGTGGCGGTGGCGCTGGGCAATTCCTTGATCGTGCCGATGAAGCTGACAAACACATCCGTGCCGCGTTCGGCCTTGGTTTCGATTTCGACGGCGTCAATCGAACCGTCCGCGCGCAGGTTGCCTTTGACTTCGACGAAAACGCCGACGGCGGCGGCTTTGCGCTCTTCGTCAAGCTTGGTCTTGTCGGTGACGTGGATGGTGCGTTTGCTGACGACCCAGTCGCCGATTTTGTTGGCAGGCAGGGTTTCGATCACGCCTTTGAATTCGATGAAGCCGGTGGGCGCGCCGCCCGCTTTGACTTCGATCTCTAGGGCTTCGATCTTGCCGCTGGCTTGTTTCAAGCCTTCGACTTCGACGAAGGCGCCGACCACGATGGGGCCGCGTTCCGTGTTGAGTTTGGTGGCGGCCACGACTGTGACCGTCTTGTCGTCCACGTTCCAATCGCCGAGGAAGCCGGCGGCGGGCAGCGTCTTGATGCGGCCCTGGAAGCGCACGAAGTTCGGGTTGGATTCGTTGGGGTCCTTGACCTCGATGGCGAGCGCGTTGACCGGGCCATCACCCTGGCGTGTGCCAAAAACTTCGACCTCGGCGCCGACCTTGACCGCCGCGAGGTTGGGCAGAATTTTCGTCTTGCTGTCCACATTGACCGTGCGCCCGCTGACTTTCCACGCGCCGATTTGGGTACCGCCGGGCAGCGTTTCGATGGTGCCCTTGAAACGGACGGCGGCGGGCAGGTTGTTGGGATTCAGTTTGACTTCGATCTTGGTGGCGAGGATCGAGCCGTCGGTTTGGCG
>JANOWX010001104.1:0-9209 GCA_031418175.1 Acidobacteriota bacterium
TACCAAAGCGGCGGCCTGTGCCGCACGCACTCCAAAGACGCTGCGCGTCGAAATGGAAGCAAGCTTCAAATAATTTGCGGGTGCAAGCAGTGTCGAAGGTTTTCATTGGGCTTTGCCTTTCGTTTGGGGTGGTTGGACGCGCGCCGGGATTTCCTCCAAGTCAGCTTCCGGCGCGAAGACGCCGGGCGCGACCGCCGCAGCGTCGGTGGTTTCCAAACCTGTTTCGGTGAAGCTGGATTCGCAAAGACTTTCGCGGCAGCGCGTCACCAGCGTTTGCGCGATGGTGTGCAGATCGCTGCGGCGCAAGGTCAACGTCGCGCGCACGAGTCCGGCGGCTTCGTGGCGATAGTTGATGACGTAGACATCCGGTTTTTCTTCGACGGTGGCTTCGGTCGCGTTGCCGATGAAATCACGAAAGTTTTGCGCCGTGAATTCTTTGTCCAGCAACTGCTCCAACCGTGGGATGCCGTTGGGCAACAGCGGCAGCAGCAACTGAAAGCGGATTTGCGGATTGCGATAGCGGCGCAGGTTGCCGCCCGTTTGCCAGCGCGCGCCCAGCAACACGCCCTGTCCGTCATACACGCGGCGCATGGCCTGTTCGGGCGCTTGCCAGATTTCGATGCGGTTCGTGACGGAATGCCGCGCCTCGCGCCCCGGCATCGAAGCGGTGAACTGGATCGTGCGGTGCAGAGCGAAGTTTGAATTGATTGTTTGCGCTTCGGCGGCGACCGAGCGGCGCAACAACTCGGCGGCGAAGGCGGTGTCTTGGCCGCGCCAGTGTTGCAACCCGAACACGACGAGCAAGACCACGGCCGCCGTGGCCGTCAGCCAAAGCAGGCGCGGGAGCATGGGCCAGTTGTTGCGCCAAAAGAAAAACGGTCGAGCGGGAACATTCGGTTGGACCTCGCGCCCAATCGTTTCGCGCACTTCGCGTAAAACCTGCGCCGTCGCGCGGGCCTCTCGTTCATCCTCTTCGCCCAACCGTTCCAGGCAAAATCGCTTGTGCTCACGCAATTCGCCGAGCCTGTGGGCACATGTCTGACAGCGTGCCAGATGGTGAAAGATCAACTCCGCCGCTGGCGCTTCGACTTCGCCCTCCACGTAAAGTTGCAGCGTCAACTCATCCGGGCATTGTCCGCTAGCCAAGTTGTTCATTACTTCTTTTGTCATGCTGTTGTTGATAGGACTGTTTGAACGCCGCGCGCCCACGCGAAATCAATACGCCGACATAGCCCGCCGCGATGCCCGTAATCTCGGCGATTTCACGGTGCGTGAAACCTTCTGCCGCAAGCAACAGGGTCTGGCGCATTTGCGGTGTCAAGCTTTGCAAGGCCCGCTGCAGCAGTTGTTGCTGCGCCAATTGCTGATGAAAGTCCACGACCTTGGGGCTAAACTCGAACGGCACTTCGCGTTGTGAAGCGCGCAACTCAGCGCGGCACTGGTTGTGCGCCAGGTTCGTCGCAATGTGAAAGAGCCAGGCGCGTACATTGGTCAGGTCTTTTCCTGCGGCAAACTGCAAGTGCAATTTCAGAAACGTTTCCTGCAACAACTCCTGCGCTTGCCCGCGCGAACTGAGCAGCCGCCGCAAATAGCGGTACACCTCGGCAGCGTGACGTTGATAGATTTCGTCGAAGTCAGGTTTCATGTTGTTCAGGCCACGCTGACGGAATGCGCCAGTTTTGTTTCGCCTTGCTGCCGGATAAGACACCGCCGGGAACGCTTTTCTATCACCCGCCGAAAATTTCTCTCGAAAAGCCAAACGCGGCAGCCTGCCTGCTGGCAAACCGCCGCGTTCGATTTCGTTTTGGGACTGCCTGCGCTATTTCCCAGCGCGCTGCTCCGCCATTTTGGCAAAGCGCTCTTTCATCATCTGCACGCGCAGCTCGCCGTTGGGATGCGCCTTGACCAGCTTTTCCAGACTGACCAGATACTGCGGCCCGAAGAACTTGCGCAAATCCTCGATCAGATGGCCGATCTTGGCCCAGATGGCAAAGAACTCGCCGTTGGTGTCGAAGAACAATTCGCGGTCAATCGCGCCGTGATTGACCATCGCCGCCGCCATCTCCCAATAACTGGTCGCCTGGCGGAAGTAGGCATTGAGTTCGGGATGTTCCCGGTCGGCGAACAGCGCCTGCACGTCGGCCATGCTTTGCGGAAAGAACTCCATGATCGTGAAGTGGCGCGCCTTGCGCATCGTCGCTTCGGTGCGCAGTTCATAAAGTTTCAGTATCAGTTCAGCGTCTTGTGCGGTTGCCATGTGTTGCTTCTCCTGTTTGGGTGAGAGGGTTGGGTTAAAGGGTTGTGGGTTGAATTTCGGGTTGTTGCGCTTGCGCGCGCGCGGCGATCAGTTCGCGCAAGGCTTGGTTGACGGCCGCTTCGTCAGGAAAGACGGCAGCAACATCGGGCGCCAGTCGGACTAGACGGGGGCGTGTACTAAACCCCGCCGCCCGCGCGGCCTCGCGCAACGCATTCACATCGTAATGCGGTTCCAAGTCATCGTTCAGATCGTAATCGTCGTCATCCAAGATAACTACTTCGTGCTGCATAATACTCAAGCTCCTCTTCAGCATCAGCTTCGCGTGCGCTGATGATACGCGTGCGCCCTTGTCTTTCCGTGTAAGCGACAAAGATCACCCGGTTCTTGTTCGACATCCCTAAACAAATATAGCGCGCTTCGCCGATTGAATGCGTAACGTCAGGATAAGTCTCCTGGTAGGAATCATCAAAAATTGTCTTGGCCTCATCGAATGAAACGCCGTGCTTCCGCAAGTTGCTCGCCGCCTTGACGCGATTCCACTCATATTTCATTGCTCATCCCACGCGTCACAGGTTGATGTAATTCGGCCCCCCGCCGCCTTCCGGCGTCACCCAATCAATGATCTGGTACGGGTCCATAATGTCGCAGGTCTTGCAATGCACGCAGTTCGAAAAATTCAGCTTCGGCCTGCGCCCGCCGTTCGCCTCTTCGATCTCGTAAACCGCCGCCGGGCAGAAATACTGGCACGGATTGCCGAAAGCCTGTGTGCATTGATTGACGCAGATATCGGGATCGAGAATCTTTAAGTGCGGCGGTTGGTCTTCGCTGTGCTCGGTGCCCGAACGATAGACGTCGGTCACCTTTTCAAAAGTCAGCTTGTTATCGTACTTCGGCGCTTCAGCCTGGATGAATTCGCCCGCGCGTTGCGGCTGCCGTCCGTACACATGCTGCTTTTTCATATGCTCGTGGCCGGCTTCGACGTGCAAATCGCCAAACAGGCCAAAACCTTTGGTCGCCATCTGCACGCCGCTTTCCACCAAGCCCCACAGCCGCCCGTGCCGGAAGGCCTGATGGAAGTTGCGCACCTCGTAAAGCTCTTCGTGCACGTAGCTGGCTTTGACCTTCGTTTCAAAGCTTCGCAACTGCGCTTCGTCAAAACACTTGGCGAGCAACGCCTCAAAGATCGTCTCGGCGGCGAGCATCCCCGTCTTGAACGCCATGTGGATGCCTTTGAGCTTCTGCGAATTCAGGAAGCTGGCCGAGTCGCCGATGAGCAGGAAGCCGTCGCCGTAATAACGCGGCTGCGACAGCAAGCCGCCTTCGGGAATCGTCTTCGCGCCGTAATGCAACATCTTGCCGTCAGCGAGCATGGCCGCAAGCGCCGGGTGCTGTTTGAATTCGTTGAAGAGCCGATGCGGGTCGGTGAACGGATCGCGGTAATCCAAGCCCACGACCAAGCCGACATCGAGCAGATCGTTCTGCATCCCGTAAACAAAGCCGCCGCCGAATACATCATTCGGCAGCGGATAGCCCAGCGTGTGCATCACCGAGCCTGGCACGACGCGCCCTCTCGGCAACTCCCAAATCTCTTTGACACCGACGGCGTAGACCTGCGGATTGCGGTCTTTGTCGAGTTCGAGCTTCTGCACCAGCTTCTTGGTCAACGAACCGCGCGCGCCTTCGCCCAGCACGGTGACCTTGGCGAAGATGTCCGCGCCCGGCTCGAAATTCGACTTCGGCTCGCCATCCTTGCCAATGCCCTTGTCGCCGGTGCGCACGCCGATGACTTTATTCGCGTCGTCGTAAAGCAACTGGTCGCCGGGGAATTCAGGCAGGAGCATGACGTCTTCGGCCTCGACGATGGGCGCGAACCAGCGGATCAGCTTGTTTAGACTGACGACGTATTTGCCGTGATTGTTGAGCGGCGGCGGGATGAGCGGGAATTTCAGCTTGCGGTTTTTGGTCAAGTACGAAACGTCTTCGTCGGTCACGACGGATTCGACCGGCGCGCCGCGTTCCAGCCAATCGGGCATGAGTTCGCTGATGGCGCGCGGATCCATCACCGCGCCTGAAATCATGTGCGCGCCGACCTCGCGGCCCTTTTCGATGATGGCGATCTGCACTTCGCCGAGGGCGTCGTTGTGCGCGGCATTGTGCCCTTTGACGAGTTGCCGCAAGCGCAAGGCGCCCGCCAGCGAAGCCGGGCCGGCGCCGACAAAGAGCACGTCCATTTCCAAACTATCGTGTTCGAGGTTGCTCATAGGTATTTGTTATCAGGAAACGAAGCTCCAACGATTTACGGTTCAAGCAAGCGCACGAAGCCTTCCTGTACGAAATGCTTGTCGGTTGTCAATGCTTCGCTGAGGCCGCGCTCACGCATCAGGAGGAAACTCACGGCGTCGCAGAGCGAGTAGGTTTTGTCCATACGTGCTCCCAGCAAAGCCATCGCCTGCTGATGCAAGTTCTGGTCTACCCAAACGACTTCAACGCGCGGCACTTTCACCAAATCCCTGAGAAATCCCAACACTTGTCCGCGTTGCAAACCGCGCGTTTGCCCCAACGGCACAAACTCAGCCAGCACGTAGCTGTGCGTCAGGCACTTGCGCGCTTGTGCGTAGAGCCGATTGGTTTCAGCGTGTTGCGGCTCATCCTTGTGGAGCAGACACAACAGCCCGGAGGTATCCAACAACATGGGCAACATGGCTATTCGTCTCCGTCGAGCCCGCGTCCGTATTCACGCGCCAAGTCTGCGTCAATGCTTTCGTTATCCGCGCCCGTGGGATAGCCCAAACTGGCGGCGCCAATCCAACGCGCAAACCGATCTTCCGCCAACTGCGCCTCCTCCTTGCTGAGCGCCGCCTGCTCATTTTCCAACAAGGTCAGGATCGCCCGGCTTTTCCTGTTCAACCGGAGCGGTTCGAGCAAAGTCACGCTCCCATTCACATCAACTTCTGCTTCAACTGTAGTCAACATTGCGTCCTCCGTTTAATAACGCATTCAGGCTTTCCGTCCGTCACTCACGGTTCGAGCAAACGGATAAAACCTTCCTGCACAAAATGCTTATCGGTCGTCAACGCTTCGCTGAGGCCGTGTTCACGCATCAGGATGAAACTCACCGCGTCACAGAGCGAATAGGTTTTATCACGGCGCGCGGCCAGCAACTTAACCGCTTGACGATGCAAGCGGTCAGCAACCCAAACGACTTCCACTTCATCATCGTCCAAGACGCGCTGGCTGAAATCCAACGCCAATGCGCGTGACAAACCTCGAACATGCGCCAGCGGGACTAACTCGGCCAACACATAACTATGCGTCAGCCGTAATGAGGCCTGGGCATATAGCTCCACTGCCGCGACGTTTTGCGGCTCGTCCTTGTGCAGCAAGCAAAATAATCCCGACGTGTCGAGTAACATCAGTTTTCGTCCTCGTGCGTGCTGCCGTATTCGCGGGCCAAATCGGCGTCAATCTGCTCGTTATCAACCCCCGTGGCGTATCCCAAACTGGCAGAGCCGAAAAGGTCTGATAGCTTCCCGCCTTTCCGCTTTGACGGCCTGGCAGCAACGCGACCATTCGCAGGCGGCTGATTGGTCACCTCCTCAAGAATCAACGTGGCGATTCGTAACTTTTCATTGTCCGACAGCGGGCGAATGGCGGTGGCATATAGTTCCTGAAGGTTAGTTTGCATAGCTTCTCCTCTCACAAGTTGGTTGCCGGAAATTTACCTGTTGCGCACGATCATTCACGGCTTGCGCTTCGCCGTCAGCACCGTACTCGGTTGCCGCAATTCAAGCGCCGTCACTTTGCCGTTCGCATCCATCACGAAAAACATGCTTTGCGAACGCGCCAGCTTGGGCGTAAACGATCCGTCGAGTTCGGGCAACAACACCGAACTGGGTTGATTGCCGGTGCGCACAGACAGCGCGTTTCCTTTCAAGCTCACCGTTATCGTCTGCCCCAACAAATCATATTCACCCACAAAGCGCGCCAGATAAGCCGCATCCAGCCAACGCGCGTCGGGCTTTTTGGCGAACACGATGTCGGCGACCGAAGGTTCAAGACCGATGACGAGTTTGGCTACCTGGCCTTTCACATCGGTCTGAAAGGTGAACTTCATGTTTTCGCCCACGGGGTCTTTGCCCTTGCCGCCGTTAAAGGTTTCGTAATGCCAGTGTTCGAGCGGCGTGGCGATGTTGTTGTAAGTCGCTTCGAGTTTGCCCGCCGGCAGCGCGACTTTGACGATGCCGTAACCCGCGTGTTCGTAATCGCCCACGTAATCTTCCAACTTGTGCGCAGGTTGTGTACCCGCGACGCGCGCGGCTTCGCGTTTCTTTTCGCCTTCTTTGGCGGCGGCTTCAGAGCGCGCGCGATTGGCGGCGGCGGTGTTGATCCATTCGATTTTGCTCAGCTTGAAGACGCGGTCGGCGATTTCGCGCGTGATCAAATCGCGCAGCGCCGTGCCGTTCAAATTGGTCAGCACGACAATGCCGAGGCCGTCTTTGGGGAACAGCACGACGTTGGCTGAAAAGCCGTCAATGTTGCCGCCATGCTGCACGCGCTGATGGCCGCGATAGGTGTCAATCATCCAGCCCAGGCCGTAATCCATCGAAGAGATTTCGGGATGATCGCCCGGCGCGCCGGTCGCCATTTGCGGCAAATGCATTTCGTTCACCGTCGCGGCTGTGGCGATTTGCTTGTCGCCGTATTTGCCGCCGTTGAGATGCGCGATGACCCAGTGCGCCATTTCGTTGACGCTCGAATTGAGCGAACCCGCCGGGCCGATATTCGTGATGTCGCGGAACGGAATCTTTACCACCGCATCGCCGCGTTTGGCGTATGGTTGCGCGAAGTCATTATCCTTTTGCGAATCCTTCACGCTGAAATTGCTGCGCCGCATTCCCAATGGTTCGAGTACGCGAGCACGCACGGCATCTTCCCACGTCTTGCCGGTGAGCGTTTCGGTGAGATAACCGGCGGTGAGATACATCAAATTGTTGTATTGCCACTTTTCGCGCAGATCGGCGCTGGGTTCGAGAAAGGCCAGCTTGCGCACGAAGGCTTCGCGCGTGGCGTCGTAGTTGTTGTACCAAACCAGATCGTGGCGCGGCAGCCCCGAACGATGCGTCACCAGATCGCGTACGCTCAAACGTTCGGTCGCCGACGGGTCATAGAGCTTCAACCACGGGATGTAATTGCGCACCGGCTTGTCCCATTCGACTTTGCCTTCGTCAACGAGCGTGCCCAACGTGAACGTCGTGAAGGCTTTCGTCGAAGAACCAATCGCAAAAATCGTATCGGCGGTGACGGGCAAGTTTTTTTCTACGTCACGCTGGCCGAAGCCACGGGCGAAAATCACTTCTTTGCCTTTGACGATGGCGACGGCCATGCCGGGCACTTCGAACTTTTTCATGCCGTCGGTGGCGAGGGCTTCAAGATCGGCGAGCGCGGCTTTGGCGGCGGCGGCGGGATCGGCTTTGCGTTCAAGGTTGCAGGGGAAACTTTGTCCGCCTTGCGTGAACGTGCCTTCGAGCTTTTGTCCGTCGGCGCTGAGCTTGCCCTTGAACTGCGGCGTGCCCGGCGCCCCCGGAATTGTGAAAGCGAATTCGCCTGCGCTAAACGAAACATCCGTCAACCCAAGGTCGCGCGCGCCTTGCGCCGGAATCGTAATCGTCGCGGAAGGCTTGCCATCAGCACCGTTGGCGACATCTACCTGAATGTTGAGCGGCACGCCCGGCACTTGAATCGCGCCTTCCCAATGTCCGGCAATGGATGCGGCTTGCCAGCGAATGTGCGCTTGCGCCATCAATGAAAGTGACAACGCCAGACACAGCGCGCTGAATGTCTGCAACGAGCGAGCAACGTGATGTTTCATATCAACCTTTCTTTTTCTTTTGTTGATCGAGCCACTTGTTCAATTCGGCTACTTGTTGGAAATCAAGCAGCGCTTCGGCTAAGTCTTCGAGTTGCGGAAACGTAAGTCGGGAGATGCGCTTTTGCACGCGCTCGCTCAACTCGCCGAAACGCCGTTTCAACAGGCGGGTGATGATCGCCAAGGCCCCTTCTTGCAAGCCTTCTTCTTTCCAACTGGTGATGATTTCCATAATGCCGTCTCTTTCTTCCGCAGGTAGGGCTTTAACTTGTTCGATTATCCAGCGTTCCTCTTTGGGGCTTAGGCGCAGAAAGTTGTCAATAGCTCCTGAAAGCAATCGTTGTTGGTCATTCATTTTGTCACCATTTGATTTCCCCGTGTGCGAGTTGAACTTCATACGCTTCCAACTGCGATAAGTAACTGCTGAAATCCTCCTCAGCGATCACTTTCGACGGAAACGAATGCGTGGTGTCGCGCCGCGCGAGCAGGAAGTCAACGTAATCGCCGACTTCCTGCGCAAGCGGTTCGGGCAAACGGCGTACTTTGGCAACGACGGCTTCTTGTGCAGTCATAACAACCTCCGTTAACTCACTGCTTTATCTTCTCGGCTTCCGCCGTAAGCGCCGGAACGATCTCGAACAAATCACCGACGATGCCGTAATCGGCAATCTCGAAAATCGGTGCTTCTTTGTCTTTGTTGATGGCGACGATGGTGCGCGCGCCTTTCATGCCGACCAAGTGTTGAATCGCGCCGGAAATACCAACGGCGAGATACAGCTTGGGCGCGACCGTTTGGCCTGAAGAACCGACCTGACGATCCATCGGCAGCCAGTCGTTGTCGCAAATCGGACGCGAAGCCGCGATTTCAGCGCCCATTGCCGTCGCCAGCTTTTGCACGATCTCAATGTTCTTTTGTTCTTTGATGCCGCGTCCAACCGAGACGATCAGCGGCGCAGCGGTCAAGTCAACAGCGGCTTTGGCTTCTTTGAAACGCTCTTCGGGTTGTTGGCGAACTACGTCAGCGTCGAGCGTGACGGCGAAAGCTTCGACCGTTGCGCTGCCCACTTCACATTCATCACCGCGAAA
>JANOWX010001105.1:0-4147 GCA_031418175.1 Acidobacteriota bacterium
GGGGTCTACTCGCCCCGCGGTCGGTCGGTGGGGGGTTGCGGTGTCACAAACCCCCCCCCCCACCACAATCGAAAGGATGGGTGTTATGTGTGGAATTACAGGCTATTTGAATTTGGAACCGCTGGGTGAGCTGGATGAAGCGGTGCTCACGCGGATGAGCGCGCAAATGACGCCGCGCGGCCCCGACAGTCACGGCTGGTGGGCTGACGCGGAAACTGGCCTTGGCTTCGGTCATCGCCGCCTCGCCATCGTTGATCTTTCCAGCGAAGGGCATCAACCGATGCATTCGGCCAGCGGGCGGTTTGTCATCACCTTCAACGGCGAAATCTACAACTTCCAAACGTTGCGGCGTGAACTCGAAGCGGTAGGCCACGGCTTTCGCGGCCATTCAGACACCGAGGTGATGCTGGCGGCGTTTGAAGCGTGGGGCGTCGTGCCGGCGGTCAGACGGATGACCGGGATGTTCGCCCTCGGGTTGTGGGATCGGCGCGAACGCGCGTTGTATCTGGGCCGCGACCGCATGGGCGAGAAGCCGCTGTATTACGGCTGGCTGGGCCAATCGTTTCTCTTTGGTTCGACATTGAATGCCTTGCGCGCGCATCCAAATTGGCAGGGCGAAGTTGACCGTGATGCGTTGACCTTGTTCTTGCGCCACGATTACATCCCCGCGCCGCATTCGATTTATCGCGGCGTGCATAAGCTGCCGCCGGGCACGTTGTTGAAGTTGAGTTACGCCGATGCCGAGCGCCGCGCGTTGCCCGCACCGCAAGCCTATTGGTCAATGCGTGAAGTGGCCGAACGCGGCGTGGCGCATCCATTGTCGTGCAGTTCGGATGAAGCAGTCGAGCAGTTGGATCAATTGCTGCGCGCGACGATTGCCGACCAGATGATCGCCGATGTGCCGTTGGGCGCGTTCCTGTCGGGCGGCGTAGACTCTTCGCTCATCGTCGCGCTGATGCAGGCGCAGAGCACACAGCCGGTCAAGACCTTCACCATCGGCTTTGACGAACCCGGTTACAACGAAGCCGAATTTGCCAAGGCCGTAGCAGGACACCTCGGCACCGAACACACCGAGTTGTATTTGAAGCCGGCGGCGGCGCTTGGCCTCATTCCGCGTTTGCCGGAAATGTATGACGAACCCTTCGCCGACTCTTCGCAACTGCCGACCTATCTGGTGGCGAAGCTGGCGCGCGAACACGTGACGGTCAGCCTGTCGGGCGATGCGGGCGATGAATTGTTTTGCGGCTACCGGCGCTATCAGAGCGCGCAAAAGGCTTGGCAGCGCGTCGCGCGCGTGCCGGCGGCGTTGAAAAGGACGGCGGTCAGCGGCTTGGCAGTGATGGGCAATCTAGCGGGGAATGCGCCGGGCAAGCTGGCGAGGTTAAAATTTCAGGCAGGCAATTGGGAACAGCAATTCGCCGCCGCTTCACCCGAATTGCTCTACCGCCATTTGGAATCGCGTTGGGACGCGCCCGAATCCGTCGTGTTGGGCGGGCGCGAACCGCAGACGGCGTTGAATGACGCGCGGCACTGGGCGCGCGGCTTGAGCTTCATCGAACAGATGATGTATCTGGACGCGGTGACCTATCTGCCCGACGACATCCTGGCCAAAGTGGATCGCGCGACGATGGCCGTGAGTTTGGAATCGCGCGTGCCGTTGCTGGATCATCGCGTCGTCGAATTCGCCTGGCGCGTGCCGCTGTCGCTGAAAGTGCGAAACGGGCAGACGAAATGGCTGTTGCGGCAGGTGCTCTATCGTTACGTGCCGCCGGAGTTGATCGAACGGCCCAAGCGTGGCTTTGCGATTCCCGTGGCGGCGTGGTTGCGCGGTGAACTGCGCGAGTGGGCGGAAGATTTGCTAGACGAACGGCGGTTGCGGCAGGACGGGTTTTTGAACGTGCCGGTTGTGCGGGCCAAATGGCAGGAAGTGCTGTCGGGCGCAAACATCGGCTGGCGCGATGCGGCGGAGCAGATTTGGACGGTGTTGATGTTTCAGGCTTGGCTGAGGAAGGCATGAAAGCAAAAGGCAAAAGGCAAAAATCAAAAGGCAAAAGTGCGGCATGTGCTGCGCTTATTTTTGATTTTTGATTTTTATGTGCGGTATCACCGGCATCTACAACTACGCCAACGAACAACCCGTCAATGAACCCGTGCTGCGCCGCATGACCGATGTGATCGCGCATCGCGGGCCGGATGACGATGGGTTTTACGTGACGGGCAAAGTCGGCCTCGGCCATCGGCGGCTTTCCATCATTGACGTCGCGGGCGGCCATCAGCCGATCTTTAACGAAGACGGCACGGTGGCGATTGTCTTCAACGGCGAAATCTACAACTACAAAGAGTTGGCAAAGATTGTCGAAGCGCGCGGCCACACGTTGCGCACGCATTCCGACACCGAGACCATCGTGCATCTGTACGAAGAGTTTGGCGAAGAGTGCGTGGCGATGCTGCGCGGGATGTTCGCCTTTGCCATCTGGGATGCGCGCAACCACACAATGTTGCTGGCGCGCGACCGCGTGGGCAAGAAGCCGCTCTATTACGCCGATGTCAAAGGCGTCTGCGCTTTCGGTTCCGAACTGAAATGCCTGCTGCAACATCCGCTGGTGCCGCAGGTGGTGAACGAACAGGCGGTGAGCGATTACTTCACCTACCAATACGTGCCCGCGCCGAAGACGATTTTCAAAGACATGCGCAAGCTGCGCGCCGGGCATTATCTGGTCGTGACGCCACGTGGATTGCGCGCGCAACAATACTGGGACATTGATTTCAGCCAGCCCGAAATCCGCAGCGAAGAGGAATGGTGCGGCGCGCTGCTCGACACCTTGCGCGAAGCCGTGGACGTGCGGTTGATGAGCGAAGTGCCGTTGGGCGCCTTCCTGTCGGGCGGCGTGGATTCATCCGCCGTGGTCAAGCTGATGAGCGAGTTGACGGGGCGGCCCGTGGTGACGGCTTCGATTGGCTTTACCGAAGAGAAATACAGCGAGGCTGCTGAGGCGCGCGTCTTTGCCGAGAGCTTGCAGTGCGATCATCACGAACGCATCGTCAATCCGCGTGCGGTCGAGGTCGTCGAAAAACTGGCCTGGCATTACGACGAGCCGTTTGCCGATGCTTCGGCGGTGCCTACGTTTTATGTGTCGCAGGCGGCGCGCGAATTCGTGACCGTCGCGTTGTCGGGCGATGGCGGCGACGAAAGCTTCGCCGGGTATCGGCGCTATGCCTTCGACGCGGCGGAAAATCGCGTGCGCGCCTTTGCGCCCGCAGGCTTGCGCCGTCCATTGTTCGGCGCGCTGGCGGCGGTTTATCCGAAGGCCGATTGGTTGCCGCAACCGTTGCGCGCCAAGGCGACGCTGAAAAACCTCTCGCTCGATCCGGCGGCGGGCTACTTCACGTCGGTTTACGGCGCAATGGCGAATGAGCGCGCGGCGCTGTTGGGCGGTGATGCGCGGCGCGCGTTGAATGGCTACAACCCCTTCGATGTGTTCCTCGAACATTACCAACGCGCGAACACGGACGATCCGTTGTCGCGCGCGCAGTACGTGGACATCAAGACCTATTTGACCGACGACATCCTGGTCAAAGTGGATCGCGCGAGCATGGCCGTCTCGCTCGAAGTGCGCTGCCCGCTGCTCGATCACCGCGTGCTGGAACTGGCAGCGCGCATGCCGTCGAGCCTGAAGCTGAAAAACGGCGCGGGCAAATATATTTTCAAACGCGCGGTTAGCCGGATTTTGCCGAAGGAGATTTTGACGCGGCGCAAACAGGGCTTCGTCTTGCCGGTGGCGGAATGGCTGCGCGGCGAGTTGCGCCCGTTGGCCGAAAGCTTGCTGTTCGATGCGACGCGGCAGGATGGCTGGCTGGAAGCGGCGCACGTCAAACGGCTGTGGCAACAGCATCAGGCGAAACAGCGCGATTATGCGCGGCCACTGTGGACGATTTTGATGTTCCGGCTGTGGCAACGGAAGTTTCTCTAAAAGAAATCAAAAGGCTTCACACAAAATCAAAAGGCAAAAGGCAAATCGCAAAAGGCAAAAGGTCGGCACTTAATTAAGAATTTCAGAAAAGGCTATGCTTCCGAATCCCATTTTTGCCTTTTGCGATTTGCCTTTTGCCTTTTGATTTTTTTTAAGATGAAGGTGTTGACGTTCAC
>JANOWX010001106.1:0-9907 GCA_031418175.1 Acidobacteriota bacterium
CCTGTTGGGTGCCGTGATCAACTTCAACGCCAGCGCGAATGCACAAGCGAACGCCTTCAACGGCGGCCGCAACATGCATAAGCTGACGTTGACGGCGGGCACGACCACGGTGACCTTCCCGACCTTCCCGCCAAGCTGCTAAAGCAAAGGCGATGGCCGAATTCAAAAAGGGGCGAGCAATCGCCCCTTTTTTTCTTTCCCTTTAGGTTCCCCTCACTAAAAAGCAAATAACTATCTACACAGGCATTCCCTATGAATCAGACGAAAAAATCTTCGCGCAAGCCGGGGATAGCGCTCAAGGTCTTTAGCGTTATCCTGCTTACGGCGTTCGTGGTGCATCCACAAAATACGGTTGAGTCAGAAGTGCAAAGCAGTATTCGTAAAGAGGGATTGGAAAAATCGCAGATCATGCGCACGCTGCACTTTCTAACGGATGTGTATGGACCGCGCTTAACCGGCTCACCAAACCTGAAAGCAGCGGGTGAGTGGGCCATCAAGCAGATGCAAAGTTGGGGGTTCGAAAACGGGCACCTGGAGCCGTGGGACTTCGGCCACCCCGGTTGGCTGAACGAACGCGCAACAGGCCACGTAACCGCACCCTACAAAGAACCCCTTGTCATTGAAACCTTGGCTTGGACACCAAGCACGACTGGGACGGTCTCGGGCCAAGCCTACCATTTGATCCCGCCCGACTCACCAACCGAAGACGACTTCAAAGCCTTCCTCGAAACACAGAAGGAAAAGGTGAAGGGGAGAATGGTGCTGGTGGGGAAACACATCCTGATTCCGGTCAGCTTCGATCCGCAAACCAAACGGATGGATGACGCGCGTGCCAAGGAGTCGTATTCCGCCAACGCGCCTGCCGTGCCGCCCGGCTGCTTCAGACAGCAGCAACAACAAGCCCAACAACCTGGGCAACCGCGAAAATTACCTGCGCGCGAAGTCAGCCAACGCATCGGCGAGTGGCTGGCGCTGAATGGGGCCACGATGATGCTGACCGACACTGCGGCTGAAGGACGGATGGAACAACGCCGCGTCCGCGCGTTCAACAACCGTAATTTCGATCCGGCCAAGTTCCCGCCGGCGGCTGTGCTCAGCAATGAAGATTACGGGCGCATCACCCGCGTGTTGGCGGATGGCACACCGGTCGAGTTGGAATTCAACATCGTCAATCGCCTCTATCCTGAAGGCAAAACCGCCTATAACACCGTGGCGGAAATTCCTGGCTCTGACAAAAAAGATGAAGTGATTATGCTCGGCGGCCACCTGGATTCGTGGCATTCGGCAACGGGCGCAACAGACAACGCCATCGGCTGCACGATCATGATGGAAGCCGCGCGCATCCTGAAAGCCGTGGGCGTCAAGCCGCGCCGCACCATTCGCGTGGCGCTGTGGAGCGGTGAAGAACAGGGCCTGCTCGGTTCGCAAGCCTACGTCAAAGAGCATTTCGGCTCAGTGGAAAATCCGAAACCGGATTTCGCCAAATTTGGCGGCTACTTCAACATTGATTCCGGCACCGGACGCCCGCGCGGATTCGGCGTCTTCGGCCCGCCCGAAGCTGCATCAGTGCTGGCCAAGGCGCTCACCGGCTTTGAAGACTTGGGTTTCTATGGCGCGCGCGCTTCCGGCAGCCGCTCGCTCGGCGGCTCAGACAACACGTCCTTCAGCAATGCCGGTCTGCCGGGGATCGGCGCGCAGCAAGACCCCATCGAATACTTCAACATCACCTGGCACACCAATCAGGACACGTATGAACGGATTGTTGAAGACGATGTCAAGAAAGCCGCGATCGTGATTGCCGCCGCGGTCTATCACCTGGCGATGCGCGATGAATTGCTGCCGCGCTTCAGCAAGGAGCAAATGCCGCCGTTGCCTGCGAGCCGCAACTAACGAAACGTGAACATGCAAAAACGGCGAGTAGGTGAATGCGCTTCCCTGCTCGCCGTTTTGTTTTCTGCCTGCGAATCGCTTTAGCCGCCACCCACGAAATGAACGATCTCCAGCTTGTCCCCTTCGCATAACACGGTCTCTGGCCAACGCGGGCGCGGCAAGATGTCTAGATTCAACTCAATCGCCAGGCGTTCCTGCGCCAGTTCCAATTGCACGATCAGCGCGGCCACGGTGGTATTCGCGGCGATCTGTTGCGGCGCGCCGTTGACTTGGATTTGAATCGTCTGTTGTTGCACTGCTGCTTGCGTCACTTGCCGCCTCCCTTTGCCCCTTGCCGATCCAGATAATCGAGCAGGACATTCGCCATCGTTTTCACGCCGACCACCAGCGCCTCTTCGTCGGCGTCGAATTCCGGCGTGTGATTCATGGCTGTGATGCCTTTGGCCTTGTTGCCCACACCAAGGAAGTAAAAGAAACCCGGCACGGTTTGTTGGAAGTATGAGAAGTCCTCTGATCCCATTTGCGGTTTGGGCGCAACCACATTCGTCGCGCCCACCACGCGGCGTAGCGTCGGCAAGGTTTCTTCCACCAACTTCGGATCGTTGTAGGTCACAGGGTTGGGTTGATCGAAGGCCAGCTCAAATTGCGCGCCGTGCGCGGCGGTGACGCCGGCGAGCACTTGGCGCATCAGTTCCATCGCGCGGCTGCGCACTTCTTCGCTGAGCGTGCGCAGGGTGCCGTCCATCTGCACTTCGTCGGCGATGATGTTGAAGCGATTGCCGCCGTGAAAGCTGCCGACGGTGATGACCAGCGGTTCCTGTGTATTGATGCGGCGACTGCGGATGGTTTGCAGCGCGGTCACGCATTCCGCCGCGACCACGACGGCGTCAATGCCTTCGTGCGGATAAGCGCCATGCACTTTCTTGCCGCGAATCGTCAGGTGAAAGCGATCTGACGAAGCAAGCGCCGGGCCGGAGTTGTAAGCGAGCGTGCCCACTTCAAAGGTCGGGAAAACGTGCAGCCCGAAAATGGCCGAGGGGCGCGGGTTTTCGAGCACGCCTTCTTTGATCATCAAACGCGCGCCGCCCTCTTCGCCCGATGGCGGGCCTTCTTCGGCGGGTTGGAAAATGAACTTGATGGTGCCGCGAATTTGGTCGCGCATTTTGCTCAGCACTTCAGCCACGCCGAGTTGCACGGTCATATGCACATCGTGGCCGCAGGCGTGTTTGACGCCGTCGTTGCGCGATTTGTACGGCACATCCAGCGTTTCCTGAATCGGCAACGCATCCATATCGGCGCGCACGGCAACGACATCGCCTGGGAGTTTGCCCTTGAGCAGCGCGACCACGCCGTAACGGCCCACGCCGGTCTTGACCTCGTCCATGCCCAACGCGCGCAGCTTTTCAGCCACGACGCGGGCGGTGCGCTCTTCGCGGTTGGAAAGCTCCGGATACATGTGAAAGTCGCGGCGCTGGGCGATCAACGCGGGCCGCAATTGTTCGGCGGCCTGGCTCAACGCCGCGCCACGTTTGCTATCCGCAGCAGATTGCGCGCCAACGCTTTGCCAACACCACGCCACGACTGCCAGCACAAACACGAACGCGATAGCAGCTTTGTTTTTCATCGAATTCTCCGCTTGGGTTAAAGTTGATTGGTGACGGCACAGTACAAAAGATTGCCGCGTGAGGTCAATGCACGAAACCAACTTGGTTTTCAGCACGACCTATTGACAGCCCGCGCGCCGCTGATTAACTATTGCCCCCGGCGCGGACCAGCAAAACCCCTTCAAACTAGAGTTCAAAAAACGCCTCAACTCACAATGCAGGTGCGTTGAAGGGTGAACGAATGAACCAAGCCCCAACTGCTGCGCTTCATTATTTCTCTTCCAGCTTGTCACGCATTCCTGTTGGACTTCTTTCGGAGTAAGCTATGCCCCTGTTCGGCCTCCTGTTTCGTGCGCTGCGTTTTCAGCGCCGCACGCTATTCGCCTGTTTATTTGTCTTAGCCGGTTTGTGTGCGCTGGCTTGGTTTGGGCCTGAATTTTCGGCCTATGCGCAACGCCGCGCCGCCATCCGCCGCACCGAAAGCAGCCCCAAACGCAAACCCGCGAAACAACCTGCAAAGGCCGCCAGCAAAGCCCGCGCAGCATTGCCGCCACAACAACTCACCTCCGACGGTTCACTGCTCGGCGAGACCTGGACAGGCGCGGAAGCCATCAGCGAAACGACCGCTGAAATCATGGAGCGCGAACGGCAACGCGCCGCCTTGCAACAGCGTCAAGCCCGTGAGAACGAGATCGAACACAAGCGACCCGACCGCAACAACCTGCCGCAAAATCCGAATGCGCTGCCCGGCGAGCAATGGCCGTCGCTGGCAGAGGGCGAGAGCAACAACGTCTCCGCCGCTTCCCGACGTTCCCTCTCCCCTTCTGCGCCGCAACCCGTCACGCTCAACTTCACCGGCGCAACGCTCGCCGATTCGGGGGCCTTTCCGCCGGATTCGATGGGCGCGGTGGGGCCGACGCAATTTGTGCTCGCCATCAATGGACGCATCCGCAGCTTCGACAAAAACACGGGCGCGCCGGGCCCGCTCGACTCCGATACGGATGGCTTTTTCAATTCGGTCAGAGTTGGCGCCTTTGTCTCTGACCCGCGCGTGCGCTATGACCGGCTATCGTCGCGCTGGTTTATCGTGATGATCAACGTGCCGGCCGCGCTGGCGAACAACAGCGTCCTGCTGGCCGTCAGCGATAGCGCGACGATTACGCCTAACACGGTCTGGCGCTTTTTTTCCTTCCAACAGCAACAACCCACCAATGTGGGCGATGCGGGTTGTTTTGCCGACTACCCGACGCTGGGCATTGACGCGCAGGCGCTTTATATCGGCACCGATCAATTTTGCGGCAATGATTTCGGCGGCACGGCGGCCTTCGTCATTCGCAAAACTTCGGTGCTCTTTACCGGCCCGATTGTCGTCACGGCCTTTCGTAATCTGACCGGCACGCCGACCGGCCCCGGCCCCTACACGCCACAGGGCGTAGACAATTTCGACCCAGCCGCGACCGAAGGCTATTTCATCGGCGCGGATAACTCGGCGTTGGGCCGCCTGGCATTGCGCCGCGTCAGCAATCCGGGCGGGACGCCCACGCTGTCGCCGAACATTTTTCTCAACGTGCTGGCGACTTCGGTGCCGCTCAAGGTGCGCCACGCGGGCAACAACAACGGGGCGAATGGCTATCTCGATTCGATTGACGACCGCTTGTATGCCGCGCATCTGCGCAATGGCCGCTTGTGGACGGCGCACAACATCGCCGTCACGAACACCGGCACGACCGATGGCAGCCGCACCCGCACCGCCGCGCGCTGGTATGAATTCAGCGAGTTGAACACCGCCGCGCCCAAACTGGTGCAAGCCGGGACGCTGTTTGCCGAAACCGCGACGAACAGTTTCAACGACCGCCACTATTTCATGCCTTCGATCATGGTTTCGGGCCAGGGCCACGTGGCGCTGGGCGCTTCGATTGCGGGCGCGAACGAAAACATCAACGCGGCGACGGCGGGCCGTTTGGCTGGTGACCCGCTCGGCACGTTGCGCGCGCCGGTGGTGCTGACCAATTCCAATTCGGCTTACAATCCGCCGCGCAACACCGGCAATGATGATGGCTACCGGCGTTGGGGCGATTATTCGTACACCAGCGTTGACCCTTGCGATGACATGACGCTGTGGACGATTCAGGAATTCTGCAACGCGACCGATTCGTGGGGCGTGCAAGTCGCGCGCTTGCAAGCGCCGCCGCCCGCCACGCCCAACGGCGTCAATCCGCCCAGCGTGCCTGCAGGGCTTGCCTCAACGACGATCACCGTGACGGGCGCGGCGACGAATGGCGCGGGCTTTTACGATCCGGGCGCGGGCTTCAATTGCCGCTTGCAGGCGCAGGTCAGCGGCGGCGTCACGGTCACGGGTGTCAGTTATGTCAATCCGACTACCGTGCGCCTGACCGTCTCGACAACCAATGCCAGCGCGGGGTTGAAGAACATCACGATCATCAACCCCGATGGCCAGAGCGTCACCGCGAATAACCTGCTCACTGTCGGCAGTTGCGCTTACACCGTCGCGCCCACGCAGCAAACCTTCACTGCTGCGGGCGGCAATAGTTCGATCAACGTCACGGCGGCGGCAGGATGCGGGTGGACGGCGGTCAGCAACGATCCGTTCATCAACATCACTTCGGCGAATCCAAGCAGTGGCAACGGCACGGTCAATTACACTGTCGCCGCCACCGTCGCGGGCGCGCGCACCGGCACGCTGACCATCGCGGGCCAGACCATCACGATCACGCAAAACGCAGGCACTGGTTGCAACTTCACGCTCACGCCGAGCAGCGCCCAATTCAAAGCCAGCGGCGGTTACGGCACGCTCAGCGTCAGCACGCCAGCGGATTGCGCGTGGACGGCGACGACAGCGAGTTCGTTTGTCAGCCTGCTGTTCAGCACCGCCGGGCAAGGCAATGGCGTGCTCAACTTTTATGTCACGCCCAACGCCACGCCCATCGCGCGCACCGCGAGCATCAACGTTGGCAATCAATCATTCAGTCTGACGCAAGAGGCCGCGCCGCTCGAAATCGCCGTGGATGATGGTTCGCTGGAGACCTCGACCGGTTTGGGCGCGGGTGGCACTTCGGTGCGCGTCAATCGCCTGACGCCGTCGTTTTATCCGGCGACGGTGGGCGCGGTGGCGATCTACTTCCCCGACGGGCAAGGCGTGAACGTGGGCGATCCTTTCACGCTGCTGGTCGGCGCGAATTTGGATGGCGACGAAAATCTGGACGGCACGCCGTTTCAAGAAACAGCCGTCACGATCAAGGCGCTGGGCGATTTCAGCATTTACACCTTGAGCGCGCCGCTGACGATCAACAGCGGCGATTTCGTGTTGGGCATGCGCTATAACCACGCCGAAGGCGCGCGCCCTTTCGCCCGTGACACCACGCCGCCGTTGCGCCGCCGTTCGTACCGGCAGGTGGATGGCGCGACTGCGTTTCAATTGATTGACGATCCGCCCGTCAATACGCCCGGCAATTACGGCATTCGCGCGCAACTGATCCGCCCGGCGAAAATCCTGGCCAAAGGCGGCGCGCTGCTGGCCACCGAAAGCTGCCTGCCCGCCAACGGCGTGATTGATCCCGGCGAAACCGTCACTGTCAACCTGACCGTGCAAAACAACGGCGCGAGCAGCACTGACAACCTCACTGCCGCGTTGCAACCGACCGGCGGCGTGACGACTGCGGGCGTGGCGCAAAGCTTCGGCGCAATTGCGCCCGGCACGGCAGTCACGCGGCCTTTCACTTTTGTAGCCAGCGGCACGTGCGGCGGCACGCTGACGCTGACGGTCAATCTGAGTGATGCCGGGCAATCGTTCGGCACGCAAAGCTATAACTTCACGCTGGGCGCGCCCGCGACCAACAGCTCGACGTTCGGTTTCACCGGCCCGGCCACGGCCATTCCCGACGGCGATGCGCGCGGCGTCAACGTGACGATTCCGGTCAGCGGATTTAGCGGCACACTGGCCGATTTGAATTTGCGCTTCGATGGCTCGCAATGCACCAGCGCGTTGGGCGCAACGACTGTCGGCCTCGCGCACGATTTTGTCGGCGACCTGGTCATTAAACTGACTTCGCCCCAAGGCACGACGGTCACGCTGCTGAATCGGCCCGGCGGCGTCAACAACAGCGGGCGCAATTTCTGCCAGACGGTTTTGGATGACGACACTGCCAATGCGACTTCGATTCAGCAGATTTCGTCCTCGCTGACTTCGCCCGTCGGCCCGCCCTATTCCGGCACGTTTCTACCTGCGAATCCGCTGGCCGCGTTTGACGGCCAGAATCCAAACGGCAACTGGACGCTCAACGTCGCTGACGTAGACACGCAAAGCACAGGCTTCGTGCGCGGTGTCTCGCTGGTGCTGAGCAGTTTCGCCTGTTGCCAAAGCACGCCACCTCACTTCGCATTCGAAGGCGATGTCGCCCCGCGCCCCAACGGCAACGGCGCGACGACCGCCGCCGATTGGACGATGCTGGGCCGCATGTTTATGGGTTTGGCTGTGCCTGCCGCCGGTAGCGAATTCCAACGCGCCGATTGCGCGCCGCGCGATACGTTGGGCAACGGGCTGTTGACGGCGGCGGATTTCACCCAAGCCGGCCGCTACGTTGCGGGCCTCGATCCATTGACGCAAGCGGGCGGGCCGCTCGCGCCGAGTGCGTTGCTGGCCAATCAAATGCGCCGTGCTGTGGGACAAGATGACATCTTGTCCCACCTCCGCATTCCAGTTCGTGGCCAAAGCACGCGCAGCTTCACGCTCACGCTGGCGGCCACGGGCGCTGAAAACGCGCTGAGCACGACCTTGCGCTTCGATCCCGCGCGCTGGCAATTCGTCGCGGCAACCACGCCGCAAGCAGGAACGTTGCTCGTCAATGAAACGCGTGCTGCCGAGGGCTTGCTGGGCCTCATGCTCGCCTTGTCCACCAATCAAACGTTCGCGGCGGGCAAGCTGAACGTGCTGCAACTGACGTTCAAAGTGCTGCCCAGCCAAAGCGCCGAACCGCTCATCCTGCGTTTCAGTGATGAGGTGATCGGGCGTGAATTGGCCGACACGCAGGCGCGCGTGCTGAAAGCTGGCAATCAATTTGTGCTTGGCGTAAGCTTCGCGCGGTTTGCGCTGCCGGAACGCCCAGTGCGATACCGGGAGCGGTAGCGACCGGCAGAACCCGGTCGCTACCGCTCCCGGTACCGCACCTTTCATCTCAACGGAGAATTTATGAGCGAAGAACTCGATCAGGTCTTTGTCGGCCTGGTCAAAGAAAGCTGGAAGCACTACAACGAAACGGTCAACAATACGCGCATGGATGACCTGCTGGTCGGCGCCGTCATCACCGCGATGGTCGAACAGGGCTACGCGCTGATTGATCTCAATTCGGATGGCACGAATCACTACCTGCGCTTCGAGTGGTTGCAGACGCGCCAGCGCGTGATCTTCCAACTGCACAACCTGGCCGAAGACCTGGTCACGGCCAAGGTGCTGGGCCGCAAAGCGCGCGTCACGATTGGCTACGGCGAAAACGTGCAGAACAGTCAGGCCGTTTGGTCGGCCTTGCGCGCCGAAGTCAAAAGCCAATACCTGGACACCACCGAACCCGGCGTCATCACCTGCGACGCCGATCTGACCAGCGGTTACATCTACGTCCAAGTCCCGCTGATCCTCGACCTCGATCAGTATTTCACTGCCGACTGGCAGGTCAATACCCAACTGCTGCAAAAACATTTGTATGCGACCGTGCAGGCCTTGGCGAAGTATTTGCGCGGACGCTTAAAAGCATAAAGGAGATTGCAATGTTGTCGTTTCTATCGCAATTCAAACACTCGCAGGAAATGCGCGAGAGCAAAGACGAGATTATGATTGGCGAAGTCGTGCGCGCGATGGCGCGGCTGCAAATGCCCGCCAATGGTTTTTTTGCGAGCACGGGCGAACAGGCGATTCGCTTCAAACCGCTCAGCGATCCGCTGCTGCATTCGATCCTGATCCGCCTAGACCGCAAGACGGGCGGCTCGGCCTTGCAACAGGCCATCGTCGGCAGCAAGGCTACGATCACGGTGCAGGCCGAGGTCAAAAACTACCTGGCCGACCCGGATGATCTGGTGCACATGTACCGCACCGACATCGCGAACATTTTCAAAATCCCGATGCTCGGCGACGTGCGGCTCGACCATCAGTTGAATTCGATCCTCGCCACCAAAAAGGTGATGATTGATATTGACGATTACATCCAGAAAGGCGAAGAGAGCGCCCAACGCATCGCCCAATTGCTGAACGGCCTGATCACTGAATTGCGCCAGAAACTCGCGCCGTATAAGAAGGCGTGAGCTTAGGACGACGGGCTGAAAAGTACCCGGTGGCACGCAGGTGTTCAGAGTTCAAGCTTTAGCTTGTCTGACGCGCCACAGGCGCACGGGTTGCGCGCGCGGCG
>JANOWX010001107.1:0-7676 GCA_031418175.1 Acidobacteriota bacterium
CGATCAATCGAAACGATGCCGAGTTGATTGGCTTCGCGCCGCACGCGGGCGTATTCAAACAAATTCTCGACCGAATCGGGCAAACGGCCATAGCGGTCGGCGACTTCTTCGCGGATGCGCTGCAACTCTTCATCTGTCTTGGCCGAGGCGATGCGTTTGTAGGTGCGCAGCCGTTGGGTCATGTCAAAAACGTATTCCTCAGGGATGCGCGTGTCCACGCCCAGGTTGAGTTGCGTGTTGAGGTCTTCTTCGATCGGTTCGCCGCGCAATTCCTGCACGGTGCGTTCGAGCATCTGGCAATAGAGATCAAACCCGATGGCGTCCATCTGCCCCGATTGCTGCCCACCCAGCAGATTGCCCGCGCCGCGCAATTCCAGATCGAGCGCCGCGATGCGGAAGCCTGCACCCAAATCAGAAAATTCGCGGATCGCCGCCAGCCGTTTGCGCGCGATGGGCGTCAGTTCCTGTTCGGGCGGAATCAGCAAATAGGCGTAGGCGCGGCGGCTGGCGCGGCCCACGCGGCCACGCAGTTGATACAACTGTGACAAACCATAGTTGTCGGCGCGGTTGATGATGATGGTGTTGGCGCGCGGAATGTCTATGCCGTTTTCGATGATGGTGGTGGCGACCAGCACGTCGAATTTGTAATCCACGAAATCGAGCACGGCCTGCTCCATTTCCTTTTCGCCCATCTGGCCGTGCGCCACGATGTAGCGCGCTTCGGGCACGATGCGTTTGAGCAACGCGGCGACTTCTTCGATGGATTCGACGCGGTTGTGGACGAAGAAGACCTGACCCTGGCGTTGCAATTCCAGTTCGATGGCGCTGCGGATGATGGCGTCGTTAAAGGGCACGACGTTTGTTTGAATCGCCAGCCGGTCGCGCGGCGGCGTTTCGATCACCGACATATCGCGCATGCCCAGCAACGACATGTTCAAGGTGCGCGGGATCGGCGTGGCGCTCATGGTCAACACGTCCACACGCTTTTTGATTTGTTTCAGCCGCTCTTTGTGCGCGACGCCGAAGCGTTGCTCTTCGTCCACCACGACCAGGCCGAGTTCCTTGAAATTCAGATCGCGCGATAGAATGCGGTGCGTGCCGATGACGATGTCCACCGCGCCCGTTTCGATGCCGGCGACGACTTCCTTTTGTTCTTTCGGCGAACGGAAGCGCGAGAGCAATTCGATCTTGGCGGGGAAGGCGGCGAAGCGCGCTTTGAAATTATGGTGATGCTGATAGGCCAGGACGGTCGTCGGCGCGAGCAGGGCGACTTGTTTGCCATCCATGATTGCCTTGAACGCGGCGCGCATCGCCACTTCGGTTTTGCCGTAGCCTACATCGCCGCACAACAAGCGATCCATCGGCTGCGGCTGTTCCATATCGTTTTTGACATCGGTGATGGCGCTGGCCTGGTCAACCGTCAGTTCATAAGGGAAGGCCGCCTCGAATTCCTGCTGCCAAGGCGTGTCGCCGCTATAGGCGAAGCCGGTGACCAGCTTGCGCTCGGCGTAAAGCTTCAACAGTTCCTCGGCCATGTCGCGCATCGCGCGTTTGACACGGGCTTTGGTCTTGGCCCAGGCGATGCCGCCCAGGCGATCCAGCGAGGGCGAACCGGTTTCGCTGCTGGCAAATTTCTGGACGAGGTCAAGGCGCTCGACCGGCACGTAAAGCTTCGCGCCGTCGGCGTAAGTCAGCAGCATGAATTCGCGCTTGCTCTCGGCTTTCGCGCCGCCCGCGCCGATCATACGCGCGTAAATGTCCGCCGAAGTTTCCGGCCCCGCCATGTCAATTTGCAGCAGGCCCTGAAACTGCCCAATGCCGTGGTCAATGTGGACGATGTAATCGCCGATCTTCAGGTCGCGGAAGTCGGACAGGAACGCGCCGAGTTTGAAGCTCTTGCTCTTGGCCTGATTGCGCGCCGCGCGGTCGGTGTGAACGGCTTCGTCGAAGATGTCGGCTTCGGTGTAAACGGTCAGCTTGGAATTGGGGAGCGCGAAACCGACTGAAAGATCGCCGACAGTGAGGGTGATTGGGGCTAGGGACTTGGGACTAGGGGCTTCGTCTGTGCCTGCAATGCCAGTGACTGCGTATTCAGTCAGCGTTTTGCGCAGGCGGTCGGCGACGCCAGTGCTGGGCAGCACGAAGATCGTTTGCTGTCCGAAAGCAGAGAGTTCTTTCAACTCAGCAGCCAAGTCGGGAACGCGCCCGTGCCAGCGGCGCACGGCGCGCGAGGACAGATTGACCTCGCACGGTTTTGGTTCGGGCGGAAAGAGAAAGAGTGGCGCGCTGGTCGGGCGATTGACGAAGGCGGCGATACGGTCGTTGGCGGCTCCGTTGGTTGCAATCGTGGCAGCGGTGGTTGAACCGACTTCTTCCGTCGCGAGTTCCTCTTGCCGTGCCAGCGCCGCCGCGCCGAGCAAATGCAATTCGACGCGGGGGACTTGCTCCAGCCGTGTGCGCAATTCATCCGGCGTCAAGAAAAGCTGTTCCGGCGGCAGGCCCAACTCGTCGTTGCGCTCAGTGCGTTCGTAGCCGCGCTGCAATTCTTCCAGCAAGCTACGCAACTGCTTCTCGACTTCGGCAGGTTCGTCCACCACCAGCACGCAATCACGCAAGTAATCAAAGAGCGTCGCCGTCAACGGACGCAGCAGCGGCAGCAGATATTCCCAACCCGGAAACTCTTCGCCCTCGTCGGCAAAGACCGTGCGGTCGCGCAAGGCGCGTTCATAACGATCATCGCGCCAGCGTTCGCGCGCCCGCCGCGCCCAGTCGCGGAAGTCGCTGGCCGTCGCGCGTTCGTCCCGCATCGGCGCGATGATCGTCTCTTTCAACTCGCGCACTGAACGCTGCGTTTCGGGGTCGAACTCGCGGATCGAATCAATCTCGTCGCCAAAAAATTCGACGCGCACCGGCAACAGCGGCGCGGCGGTTTCGCCAGTTTCAGTGGCTTGCGTAAGCTGCCCACTGGGTGAGATGCAGGGCGAATAGAAATCCAGGATGCCGCCGCGCGCAGAGAATTCGCCCACGCCGCCCACCGGGTCGGAGCGCTGATAGCCGACCGCGACCAGATGTTCGAGCAGGTATTCGAGCGGTAACTCTTCGCCGACGCGCATCACGACGCCGGCCTGTTTGATCTCGTCCAGCGCGACGTAGCGGCGCAACAACGCATGCGCGGTCAGCAGCACGATGTCGCCCGCGCCGCCTGGCTTTGAAGCCGCCAGCCGCCACAAGGCCAGCGCGCGCCGTTCCAGAATCTCGGCGTGCGGCGAGGTGCCATTGTAAGGGTCGCTTTCTGAAGCCGGCAAGGTGAAGACTTCGTTCTCGCATTCGGCGCGGCTGTTGAGCGTGCAATAGAAAAAGCGCAGATCGCCTTCCAACTCTTCGAGGTCTTTGGCGCGCAGGCTGACGACGGCGAGGCGTTTGCCGGTGGCGCGTTGCAGGGCGGCGATGGTGAGGGCTTTGGCGCCGTTGGCGAGACCGGCGATGTTGACGACACGACGGCCCGCGCGCACTGCTGTGAGCAGGCGCTGAAATTGTTCGTCTTCCTCGAAGCGTTGAAACAGGGCGGACACTAAGCTTTTCTTCTCCTTCGTTGGGAGCGTTGATCCTTCGCTGCTTGCAATTGCTCAAGTTCATTCGGGCAAAGGAAATCTATCGTGACACCATTGCGGCCAAGTGCGTGGCGCGCTTCCCACCAGTCAGTGTCAAGGGCTGAAAGGATTGGCGGATGTTGTGGATGAACCAACGTAACTGCCACAAACTTGCGGTCACTACGGTCGAATTTCGACAACGCTTCGTCAGCAGGAAATTCTTGGAAAGCCTCTTCGTCATTATCGAGTGGGGTGATCGCAACTTGCTCGCACAATGTTGGGTTATTCCGGTTTGTTAAAACCCATTTGAAGAAGCGATCACCTATGCCAGGCTGGCCGGATTCTTTCAAATTGTTCCTGTATTCCCGGATAATGAGCCAACGGTTATCAAGCGCCACACGCCCAGCCTGCTGTATCTGAAGCAAACGGTTGGCGCACGCTTGCACACAGTTGAGTGAGGGTTTCGGCTGGCCTCTTCGATTGGCAACTACGGCAACATTGGTATCCACGACGACGACGAGGGTCTTCTTCACCCGGTTCCTTTTCTGCGTGCTTCGGCATCAACCATTGCCACAAGATCGCCCATCTCGTCGCCAAAGAAATCCTTAGGCCAATTCGATATATTGCCGAACATCTCAACATCGAGCTGCTCTATTTTGGACGCGGCGTCGTCCATGCGGCAGAAATAAAGCGCCACTTGATATGAGGCGATTGTTTTTTCCGCGATCCGCCGTTGCAGCCGACGAAGTAAATGCTCGCTGTGGCTTTCGACAATTATTTGAACTTTACGAGTGTTCACTACATCAATCAGGACATCTGCTAGGTATGATTGAATGGCGGGATGAAGATGTATTTCCGGTTGCTCCAGCAAGATGATTGAGCCTTCGGGAACGTAATAACATAAGACCAACACCGGCAGAATTTGGGAAACGCCAAAGCCTACATCTGTGATTAGGACTTCAGGACTGGTTACGGTCTTCTTCAAACGTACTTCGTAGTCTTTGCGGTTTTCTGCAATTGGTTTAAGCGAGAAGGAGTTAATTAACCCCATTTCTTTGAGCCACAGTGCAATTCTCTCTTCAACAGTTTTCCTGGTTCTACCCATACCGCGACCTTTGCCACGAGCGATGGTTTTTTCTCCACGTGACGCGAGCAGCGCAGCGATAGCCAGTTCGCCTTTTATTCCGACATCTAACGGTCTCTCCCCTGCCCAAACGTAATTGCGTTGGGGATATTCTCTTAGCGGGCCGAGATAAGCGATTCTTGAAAAAAGTTTTTCAAACTCCAGGGAGAAATCTTGTAGGAAGCCAGTGTTTTGGTAATAGCCGGTTGCCGCGTCAGGGAAGCCATAGCATTTTACCGGCGCAGGGAGCGGCCAAACACGCCCTGTTACTCGCTTAGCGCCGTAGCCATCATGGATTAAGTCGTAGTGATCCTTATTTGCTTTTTTGTCGCCATTCTTTCGCTTCAGGCCGAAGCAGTGACCATCGAACTTATAGCCAAAAGATTCTACTACTACGCGATTGGACTCCTCACGCGCTGAGGTTGCGAAAGAGAGAGTTTGGATTTTGAAAAGCTGTGTGTTCTTTTTTTCAGGATCGTCGATCACGAGAGCATCAGGAAGATTCCAAGCTAATTGAAAATCAAGCGATGCTTCTGATTGGTGACCATGAATGAGATCGAAGAATGTCCCAAGATCAACCAAAGAACGGTGATCGCCAG
Organism: Acidobacteriota bacterium; assembly: GCA_031418175.1. Taxonomy (GTDB): domain Bacteria; phylum Acidobacteriota; class Blastocatellia; order RBC074; family RBC074; genus JACPYM01. Next base: position 5,313 of record JANOWX010001107.1, read on the forward strand.
TGTGTAATACGCGGCTACGATCTGGTGACTCTACGGTCTGCTTGAGCATCAGGAGCAGTTGCATGAGGCTGGTCTTGCCAGAACTATTTGTGCCAAAGAGTCCTGTTAATGGTGCTAGGCGTAACTCGCCAGTGTCACTCCAGGACTTGAAATTTTTCGCACGGATAGTGGAAATCATGAATCCTCCTCAGTTTTCACTTCGTTTGGCCACGATATTATCCTTGCTGGGGAATTTGCAAAATGCGCGCGATCACATCCGAAGTCGAAACGCCATCCACAAACGGCAAACTCAACACTACGCCACCTGCCGCCTCGACTTCTGCACGCCCGACGATAGTGTCAACGCCCCAATCGCCGCCTTTGACCAGTATGTCGGGCAGCAGCGCGGCGATGATCTCGCGCGGCGTCGGTTCATCAAAAATCGTCACGAAATCCACGCAGGCCAGCGCCGCCAGCACTTCGGCGCGTTCCTGTTCGCGCAGGATCGGGCGCGCCGGGCCTTTCAGTTCACGCACGCCGCGGTCGCTGTTCAACGCCACGATCAGCGCATCGCCGAGCGCTCGCGCCTGTTGCAAATAGCGCACGTGGCCCGGATGCAGCAGGTCGAAACAGCCGTTGGTGAACACGACGCGGCGGCCCGTATGCCGCAACGCGGCGCGCGCGGCCAGCAATTCAGTCAGCGTCAGCACTTGTGCCATAGGCCGGGCATCTTAGGCGAAGGTTCCGCAGCCACACAAGCGCGTGCTAAATCGTGGGGCCCTGCCGGTTTTTCGTGTGGGGAAATGGTTGGCGCCTGACTGAGAAGTTTGGGGGTTTTCGCGGAGTTTTGAAAGGCAGGTGAAGGCGGGAACAAAAACGAAGGCGCCACGCAAATCCGCTGATTCTTTCATCCGCGTTTTTGGTTCTGCGTGGCGTCTTCGGTGGTCATCAGGCGTCAGCCATTGTTGCCGCAGGGTTAGGGCGTTTTCTGCCCAACGGGCCGATCGTTGCGTTGTCCCTGCGCCTGCGCCATCACGCTGCCGTCCAGGCTACAGAGCACGTACCAGGTCTGCGAACTGGCGCGCCAGACGGCCACGTCCGCTTTGCCGTCGCCGTCGTAATCACCCGGCACGGCTTGATCGTAGTACGGCGCATACTGCGCGCCCCATTGCTCGGCTCTGACGCTTTGGGTTTTGCTTTGCCAGATGTACCAGGTGTCGCCGCGCCAGACCGCGAAGTCCGTCCGGCCGTCGCCATCGTAGTCTGCCGCCACCGGCACGTCCGTACCCAGGCCCCAGGCTTTCACCATGGTTTGCCCGTCGCTGCTGCGTTTGACGTACCAGACGCCGGTCGCGCGTCTAAACACCGCGAGGTCGGTCTTGCCATCGCCATCGTAATCGCCCGGCACGGCTACGTCGTTGTAGGGCGCGTAACCCGCGCCCCAGGCCGTCCCTTCGTACTGCCCATCCGAACTGCGCACGACGTACCAATGGCCGTCGCTGGGGCGGAAGACGGCGATGTCGGTCTGGCCGTCGCCGTCGTAATCGCCCGGCACGGGCACATCACCCGCCGTCCCCCAGGCTTTGGCGAGCGTCGCGCCGTCGCTGCTGCGCTTGACGTACCACGTTCCATCTGTCGGGCGGAACACCGCCAAGTCAGTCTGGCCGTCGCCGTCGTAATCGCCCAGCAACGCAATGTCGCCCGTCGTGCCCCAGCTTGGCGTTTGCGCTGGCCGGTGCGCGCCGCCATTGCTCCCATTGCTTAACGACAATTGCCACGTGCCGCCGGGCGAGCGCAGCGCGAAATCGCTCCGCCCGTCGCCGTCGTAATCGGCCAGTTGCGCCAGCGCGGCGGCGCCGGAGCTGATGACCAGCGTGTAGGCCTTCGTGCTCTGGCAAGTGCCGCCCAGCGCCTTGACCGTGAAGTTGTAGGTGCCGCTTTGCATCGTCACGCCGCTGATCAAACCGGCGCTGTTCATTGTGTAACCCAGCGGCAACTGGCCCACCAAAATGCTGAACGTGTACGCGCCCGCCGGACTGACGCTGAGCGGTTGGTTGTAGCTCAACCCCACCGTCCCATTCGGCAAGGCGTTCGGGCTGAACGTCAGCGTCCCGCACGCCACCGTCACGAAGTAGGTGCGCGTGCCCGTACACCCGCCCTGCCCAGTCGCCTTGATGGTGAAGACTAAGCTGCCGCTCGAAGTGGGCGTGCCGCTGATGACGCCCGTGTTGGCATCCAGCGTCAAACCTGCCGGTAAGGCGCCGCTCGACACGCTGAAGGTGTACGGCGCGACGCCGCCCGTCGCCGTGATGGTCTGGCTATACGCCGTGCCGAGCGTGCCTGCCGGCAGCGTGGCAGGGTTGACGGTGAGCGGATTGCAGGTGC
>JANOWX010001108.1:0-4680 GCA_031418175.1 Acidobacteriota bacterium
GTGCGTACCCAGGTGTGAAAACTATGATTCTGCGCGAACGCATTCTCGAACAATTGACTGCTAAGAAAACCAGCCTGCTGGCCTTCGACGACGAATTCCAGCACGAGGCCGAAGCTTATGCCGGCGCACTGGCACAACTCAGCCGTATGTCTTTGGCTGAACTGGAAACGCGACTGAGCGCGCACGAAAGCCCCGGCGCGCTGCCTACGCCAGAGTTCGCCGCCGCGCCGCAGTTGCACATGAACTTCGCGCCGCAATTCAATCATCACGCCGACGCGCGCGCCTGGGCGAGCGATGTGCTGCTCGATCACACAACTGTTGCCGCTGACGGCAGCCAGATTTTGCCGAACAATGAATTGAGCATCCCGGTCGCGGCGGTGCAGGTCGCCTGGTTCGCCAACGCGCACACGCGCGCGGGCAGTTACGTCAAAGACCTGGCGTTTGAGATATTGCCGCCCGAAGACTTGTTGATCGAGTTGCGCGGCGAACGCCAGTTTTCAGAACAGGCCGTCAGCTTTCACCGCTTCCGGCTGGAAGTCGAAACGCTGTGCGCCCAGATGCGTGCATTGGCGGGGCAGACAGAAAAATTGCCGTTGGTGTTTTTCGACAGTTCCCTCGTGATTTCCTTTGCCGAACAGTTGCACGAAGAACTGGGCCGGAAATACATCAACACGGTGCTCGAATTGTTGCGCTGTTCGGAACAGACGCGCGTGCCGTTGGTGGGCTATGTTGATTCGAGCCACGCGCGCGATTTGGCGAAGCTGCTGTCAGTCTGTTTCAACCTGCGCGAAGCCGAGCGCGTGCACGATGCGCAGTTGCTGAGTGCGCGGCTGACTTGGGGCGCGCGTTCGCCGTTTTTCATCTGTGCGCGCGGCAGTTCGCGCGGCAACCAGCAAAGCGTGCTGGATGGGTTTGCCGAATACCGGCGCGGCGTCGGCTTTGTTTACTTGAAGACCAATGCCGGCGCGCCGCCAGCGCGGCTGGAAATTCCGCGCTGGGTTTACGAACAGGGCTTGCTGGATGAAGTCGTTGATCTGGTACGCGCCGAAGTGATCGTCGGCAACGGCTATCCTTACGCGTTGGAAACAGCCGATGCGGCGGCGGTGTTGAGCGGGCGCGACCGCGAGGCCTTTTACGCCATCTTTCAGCGCTTTGCCGAAGAGCAGGGCATCAAGTTGCGTGTGTCGCCGAAAGCCGCGAGCAAGGCGCGCCGCCGCTGAATTGTAGGACAGACTTTAGTCTGTCCGTCACTGCACGTAAGTTCGCGGAAGTAGGACAGACTAAAGTCTGTCCTACGACGCCAAGCCGAGGAGAATTTCGATTGATGAAACCGTTGCTTCGCTTATTGACCGGCATTGTGTTCGCGTCGTGCGCAGTTTCTGCGCAAACGCCTGAACAAATCTTCGCCGCGCCCAACGTGCGCCGCGCGCTGGATTACCTGAAAGCGACTGAAGCCGAGACGATCAACGATCAGATCAAGGCCTGCGAGATTCCCGCGCCGACCTTTGAGGAAGCCCAGCGCGCGGCCTGGTTCAAACAGCGTTTTACCGAACTGGGTTTGAAAAACGTGCGCATTGACCGCATCGGCAACGTGATTGGCGAACGGCCGGGCGCGGGCAGCGGGCCGGTGCTGGTGCTGGCCGCGCATCTGGATACGGTGTTTCCGGCGGGCACCGATGTGCGCGTCAAACGCGCGGGCACAATGCTGAGCGCGCCCGGCATCGGCGACGATGCGCGCGGGCTGGGCGTGATCCTGGGCGTGGCGCGCGCGCTGAACGAGGCGAAGATTGAAACGGCAGGGACGATCCTGTTTGTAGCGAACGTCGGTGAAGAGGGCCTGGGCGATCTGCGCGGCGTGCGGCATCTGTTCAACGAAGAGTTGAAAGGCCGTGCGACGCATTTCATCTCGGTGGATGGCACGGGCTTGGAAATCACGAACACGGCGGTCGGCGTGGTGCGTTATCGCGTGACGTTGCGCGGGCCGGGCGGGCACAGTTACGGCGCGTTTGGGCTGCCGAGCCCGATTCACGCGCTGGGCCGGGCGATTGAAAAGATCGCGCGCTTCCAGGTGCCCAAAGCGCCGAAGACCACCTTCAACGTCGGCAAGCTCGAAGGCGGCACCTCGGTCAATTCCATCGCGCACACGGCCTGGATGGAAGTTGATATGCGTTCAGAGAGCGCCGCCGAATTGAACAAGCTCGAAGCCGAATTCAAACGCGCCGTGCAGGCCGCGCTTGACGAAGAGAATCTTCGCAGCTTGGGTGGCACAGGCGACAAGAAGCTGACGGCGGAATTGAAAATCGTCAGCCAGCGCCCGGCGGGTGTGCAAGCGCCTGATTCACCGATCGTGCAAATCGCGCGCGCGGCAGATCGGGCGTTGGGAATCACGACCAAGTTGGGATCGGGCAGCACGGATTCGAACATCCCGATCAGCCTGGGCATTCCCGCGATCACGATTGACGGCGGCGGCGCGGGCTTCGGCACGCATGCGTTGGACGAACGCTTCGACACGACGAACAGCCATCTGGGCACGCAACGGGCGCTGCTGATCGCGCTGGGCATTGTGAAAGTGAGGTGAGCCGATGCGCGCATTGTTGCAACGCGTGACGAGTGGGCGCGTGACGGTGGATGAACGGGTGACGGGTGAAATCGGCAATGGTTTGGTTGTGTTGCTGGGGATTGGGGCAAGCGACACCGAAGCCGAGGTCGAATTGCTCGCACAAAAGATCGCCCACTTGCGCGTCTTCACGGACACAGAAGGCAAGTTCAATTTGTCGGCACTGGACGTGGGCGCGGAGTTGCTGGTCGTCTCGCAATTCACGCTTTACGCCGATGTGCGCAAAGGGCGGCGGCCCAGCTTCACCGACGCGGCGCGCCCGGAACTGGCTGCGCCGTTGTGCGACAAGTTTGTAGAGAGGATGCGCGGGTTGGGATTCAAGGTCGAGACCGGCGAGTTTCAGGCGCTGATGGAAGTCGAGATTCACAATACCGGGCCGGTGACGATCTGGCTTGATACAGCGGATTTGCCGCGCGCGAAATGAAACGTTCGTGAGCGCGCCCCACCAAACCTGTGGCAGAATGCGGCTGTAAGAAATGGAGGAACCAATGAACACCACGATTGATTTGCCATACGACGTTTATGCGCAGTTGGAAAAACAAGCGCTGGTACGCGGCGCAACCATCGCCGAAACGGTGACGCAGATATTGGCCGAAGCTGAGGCCAGCCGGCGCAACGCAGTCATTGAGCAGATGCGCGCCGAAGGCCGAATACTACCCAAAAAGCCTTTGCCGCCAGGTTATCAGCGTGTTTACAAACGCATCGAGGTGCATGGTAAACCTGTTTCGGAATGCTTGATCGAGGAGCGGCGCTGATGGCCTTTCCGCTGACCGCGAGTTAAACCAAGCCGCCCAGGCGGAAGGCCTGCTCACCGACGACCCCAACCTGCATCCATAACTTGCCCTTGCTTACTGCGGCAGATGTTCGAGCAAGTGGTCAATGTCCGCGCGCGTGTTGTAAAAATGCGGTGAGATACGCAAGCGGCCCAGGCGCGCCGTCGTGATGATGCGATGCGCGTCGAGTTGCTGGCAAAGCTCTTCCGCCGTGTGGCGCTCGTGCTGGCAAGCGATGATGGCCGAGGCTTCGCCGGGACGCCGCGAACTGACGATGCGGTAGCCGCGCTCTTGCAAACGCCCGCACAGGTAATCGCCGAGTTCGAGCAGGTGGTTTTCAATCCGTTCCAAGCCGACTTCTAAAAACAATTCGACCGCCGCGCCCAGACCGCGCACACCTGCCGTGTTGAGCGCGCCGGATTCAAACCGTTGCGCATTGGGCGCCCAGGGTTGATTGAAATCGTTCATGTCGAACGGGTGCTCGACCGAGAGCCAGCCGACCAGCGTGGGTTTTATGCGCTCCATTGCGCGGCGTGAAACGTAAAACAACGCGACGCCTTCCGGCCCCAGCAAAAACTTGTGCGCATCGGCAGCGAGCGCGTCAATGCAGGCCGCTTGCACATCCAGCCGCAACGCCCCCAGCCCTTGAATCGCATCCACCACAAACAGGATGTCGCGCGCGCGGCAGTGGCGGCCAATCGTCACCAAGTCGTTGCGAAAGCCGCTGGCGAATTCGACAAAGCTGAGCGTGACGGCGCGTGTGCGCTCGTCAATCAGGCTGAGGATTTTTTCTGTCTCCAAACGCCCGTTGTGTTCCTGGGCGAAGCGGACTTCGACACCGTGTTCACGCGCCACGCGTTGCCAGGGGATGACGTTGGCAGGAAACTCGCACGCGGCGGTGACGAGGTTGTCGCCCGCGCGCCAATCAATGCCGTTGGCGATCATCGCCAGGCCCGCCGAGGTGTTGGGCGCGAAGGCGATTTCGCCGGGCGCGGCGTTGATGAATTGCGCGCAGAGTTCGCGCGTGCGTTTGACGGCGGCGAACCAGTCCAGATAGTTGACCGCGCCGTGATCGCGCTGGTCGCGCAGGTGGCGCTCCATAGCGGCGTAAACAGGCGCGGGCAGCACGCCGACAGCGGCATGATTTAGATAGGTGCAGTGCTGCGTGACGGGGAAGAGTTGGCGGATTGCTTCGTTCATAATTGGGAGAATTCGGAATTCGGAATTCGGAATTCAGTAGCCTGTAGCGGCAATTGTTGCGAGGCTACGGAATTCCGAATTCCGAATTCC
>JANOWX010001109.1:0-1867 GCA_031418175.1 Acidobacteriota bacterium
GGTCAATCCTTCGACGCAACAGGTGCCGAACCCTTTCCAGCCGGCGACGGGCGATTTGATTACGTTTGGCACGGGTTCGATTCGCAACCGCACGATCCAGCGCATCGAAGCCGCCTACCCGTATCCCCATCACGGCAACAATATCCAAAACACGGCGGGCACTTCGGATTATCACGCCTTCCAGGCGCAAGTGACGCGGCAATTCGCGGGCGGCCTGCAATTCAACGCGCATTACACCTGGTCGAAGGTGATCGAGATGAGCAATTACAACGCGCAAAGCAACAACGGCTACGGCGACAGCGACGCGAATTACTTTGCCAACATTCGGCCTGACTTGTACCGCACGAATCGCAAAGTCTCGACCAACGACCTGCCGCATCGTTTCGTCGCGTCATGGGTTTATGACATGCCCATCGGCGGCGGCAAGCTGGTGGATTTGAAAAACAAGGTAGCGAACGGCGTGCTGGGCGGCTGGCGCTTGGGCGGTTCGGCTTCGATTCAAAGCGGACTGGTCTCGCAAATTTCCGGCGGCGGGACTAATACGATCAACCGCTTGCCCGACCTTGTGCCGGGCGTGCCGTTCGAAGTGCCGAAGGAATTGCAACGCTGGTATGACGGCTTTACGCCGGTGACCTTGCCCAGCGGTCGCGTCATCACGCCGTGCAATCGCTGCTTCTTGAAATACAACATTGACGCCTTTGCCGGGCGCGTCGTGACGACCCCGAACGGTTCGCAAGTCGCGGACGTTTTCTGGTACGGCACGTCGGCGGCTTCGTTCAGCGCGATCCGCGCGCCGCGCACGTGGAGCAGTAACATGGCGCTGGAGAAAAACATCAAGCTCGGCGAACGCTACGCGCTGAACATCTCGGCGCAGGCGAGCAATGTTTTCAACAACACGCAATTCCGTTCGAGCATCAACACCGGCATGGGCGACACCGTGTTGGCGAATACGATTGCGGCCAATCCGACGCAGAACCTGAAGGTCGGGCAATTGCAAAGCGGCGGCACGTTCGGCACGTTCGGACAAGGCACGTCTGACCCGCGCCAGATCGAGATGGTGATGAAGTTCCGGTTCTAAAATCAACCTTCCCCAAAAAGCAGCGCCAGGGCAAGCCGCGTATTTGCCCTGGCCTGTCTTTGTTTTATCAACACTAAATGCTTATGAGCCTTCGCTTGCCAACGCTAATCAGCGCCGCCCTGTTGTGCTGTCTGTACGGGACGCACGGTTGGGCGCAGCCGCGTCAGCCGAATGTGCTGTTCATTGCGATTGACGATTTGAATAACGACCTGGGCTGTTACGGCAACCCGCAAGTCAAGTCGCCGAACATTGACCGGCTGGCGGCGCGCGGTGTGCGCTTTGAACGGGCTTATGCGCAATACACTTTGTGCAATCCCTCGCGGGCTTCGTTCTTGAGCGGGCGCAGGCCCGAAACGACGCGCATCTTTGAATTGCAAACCGCGCCACGCAAGGCGATGCCCGATGCAGTGTTTCTGCCGCAACTGTTCCGCCAACACGGCTATTTCACCGCCCGCTTCGGCAAGGTTTATCACGAAGGGCGTGACGACAAACTGTCGTGGGATGTTTCGGAAAGCGTCGAGTTCACTGACACGCAGGAACGCGCGCTGCATCAACGGCGTTATGACAATCCGCCCGGGCAGCGCACGCCGGATTGGACGCCGCTTGATACGCCTGAAGCAACCACGCGCGATGCGCGCATTGCGAAAGCCATCGCGCAATTGATCGAAGAAAAATCACAAGCCGGGAAACCGTTTTTCCTCGCGGCTGGACTGAACAAACCGCATTTGCCGTGGAATGTGCCGAAGAGCTATTTCTCGCTCTATCGGGCAGCGGACATCAGGTTTCAGC
>JANOWX010001110.1:0-7074 GCA_031418175.1 Acidobacteriota bacterium
CAGCTAAACAGGACTTGGCGCAAGCCCTAGCTATTTTTGAGCGGAATCGCAATCAAATTTTCGCCGAAAAGGAACGCACAACTTTCTTTGATAAGGAATACGAGATATACGATGCCGCCATTAGCTTTGCTTACGCCGACAGCCCGCCAGCAGCCTTTGATTTATCAGAGAATGGTCGTGCTCGCTCTTTGCTGGAATTGTTAAAAAGCGCTGGCCCTATCTCTTCGGCCAAAAACAAATCAACGATGTCTGTGGTTGATCGCAGACAACCACTAAGCGGTCAGGCGGTACAACAGCAGCTTGGCAAGAAAACAAGCTTGTTGGAGTTTGCTTGCTTGCCTGACCGGTTGTTGGTTTGGGGTATCTCAACCAACGGCTTTACACATCATCAAATCATTATTCCTTTGCCCTTGCTTGAGCAAAAAGTACACGCCTTTTTGAAGGTGTTGCCTGGAAAAACTTCGGTTGATATCAAACAGACGACAGCACTTTCCGCTGAACTCTATCAACTCTTGGTCGAACCGCTTGAACCGTTTTTAGTCAACGCCGAAACCGTTTGCATCGTGCCTGACAAGGTATTGCACCATCTGCCTTTTGCTGCGCTCTTTTCCACCCGGCAACAGAAATACCTTATCGAAAATCATGCTCTTATCACCGCGCCCAGCGCCTCTGTCTTTTTGCTATGTGCCGTCCGCTCCCGCCGCCAACCATCCCGCGTCAATGAGCGTGTGCTGGCGGTAGGCAATCCAAGTTTCGATCAAGCCGCCTATGCGCAGCTATCCGATCTGACTGCGGCTGCGCGTGAAGCGAACGACGTTGCGCGCACTTATGCCAGGGCCAAGGTTCTGACTGCTGACCAAGCTACGGAAGAAGCCATCAAGGTGGAAATCAAAAACGCCACAATTCTTCATCTGGCTACGCACGGCGTCATTGATGAGCGTTCTTCTATTAACTCACGGCTCGTGCTAGCCAAACCAACAGGCAGCGATGGCGAAGACGGCTCATTGCGCGCATACGAGATTGCTCAAATGCGTCTGCCGCAGGTACGGCTGGCTGTGCTGTCAGCCTGTCAATCAGGTGTTGAGCGTTTTTACCGAGGCGAAGGTTTGATTGGATTGAGCCGCGCCTTTCTGGCCGCTGGCGTGCCAACTGTGATAGCCAGTCTCTGGGCCGTGGATTCCGAAGTCACTGCCGACTTGATGACTGACTTTCACCAACAGCTAAAACAACATTCTGCGTCTCAGGCGTTGAGGCGTGCGCAACTTGCGTTGTTGCACAACGCAAACTCACAGTTCCGTCAACCATACTACTGGGCTGCTTTCAGCACCTTTGGTGGAGATGGGCTGCTTTAACAACCGTTAGGAGATACAACCATGCAAATCATCACGAACACCTTGCCGCAACAACCCGCCGCCAAGATCATTGTGGATGGCCTCTTCATTCTCTGCATCAACGAAGAAGCCCGTACCGCCGAACTTGGCGTCTTCGAATATGCCAATCAGCACGAATTCTTTATTCGCGTCAGCCAAAAGGAACACGGAAAAGTTTCTGAGCCGGGCGGGGATGGACAAGCGATGCTAAAGCTGAGCGACAAGGACAAGCTCAAGACCGGCAACGTTTCCATTGCTGTTACCAACCGCCCAACGGATATTACCTGCTACTACCACCCGGAGTTGGACACGCAATCGTTTTGGACCGACCCGCGGAACAGCTCTCCGGTCAGCAAACGGCTGGCGGAATTCAGCCCGGACTTTCGTTGGGTGATTGATCTCGAAGGCGAACGCTTTCATAACCGTAAGATGGAAATCGTCCCCGGCATCTTGCAGCGCAAAATCAGCTTGCCAAATGGCATCCTGGCGACCGAAAGGCTGATACCCAGAAAGGTCAAGTCGGCTTATAAACAGGCGGCGCTGTTGGCAGGACATGAAATTGGGAGCCGCTACTTATTCATCACAAATCAATTGGCGGCCTTCATTACAGAACTGTCTGATGGTGAAGAACTGAGTATTGGCTATGGCGCAAGTAATAAGCCCCAAACACTGGCGCTACCCAAGTTGGCGGCTGGCCTCTATCACGAGATTTACGTCAGTAACAATTGCCCGGCTGATGTTGGCGAGTTGAATGATCGCCTTAGCGATTTTCAGCATTATTACACTGCCTTCAATGTGCCAGCCTCTGACCGGCTCGACCTATCAATTTTGGGTGGCTCAGGAAACCGCACCTACCCTTGTGACTTAGCCTATTTAGGCTCAACCCCGGAATTACCATAAAAGGAGAACCACGATGCCATTCACGCTAACGCAAAAAAAGACAATCCCTTATGCAGAGCAGATCACTAATTGGTACTGTGGCCCAGCATGCGCCTTGATGGTGCTGGGTTTTCTCGGCATCCGCGTCGCCAACACGGATGCCGAGAAGGAAAACCACCAAAACGATCTGTTTGACATGGCAGACAAAGGAAGTTCGGGCGATCCAATTGGCGATGCGCCGGAAGATTGGGAAGACTGGCCCACCACACCGCAGGAAATGGTGTATATGCTAAACCACGATGAGAACGATGAGCAGCAGACGAAGCTGTGGATCAATTATTTTGCCTCGGGCGGCATTGATGACAACCGGGGAAATTTCCTGGCTGCGCTAAGAGCCATAACGAAGGACGAGACTGAAAAGCCACCGACAATTGTGCCTGTTCACAGCAATTCCCACTGGGTCGTGTTAGCGCAGTATGCTGAAAACACCACCGCCAATGGACAGATCTCAAAATCATTCAGCGGCAAAGACCCCATCTATTACAAGAACGAAACAACCAACAAAGATGGGAGTAACTCATTCCAGGGAACAATCAACATTGCCGACGATCCGTTGAACTTTGAACCACAGGTAAATTTGCTATTGATCAAGCAATCGGACATTACCGACAGCGTAACCAACGCGATCATCAGACAACGGCCTGCGCTTATCCCGCCTGCCCCCATCAATCTGCCAGCCAATCCAATTAGCCTTGAAACAGCGCCCAGAGTGGCCCTGCAAAAGCTGAAAGAGTTTGGCGTTACGACTCCCTGCCTATCGGGCATGAGTTTGAACGGAACGGCGCCGGGCACTCCATTTCGCGTCAAACGGCTTGATCGCCCCGATGGGAAAAGGGATTACTACTTAATCGGCATGCAAGAGTCCGCTAGCAAAGAAAATCGAATGCTGGTGCGTCTGGATGTCGTAACCGGCGCCTATCTGGATTCGTTGAGCATTCCGCCTACCAGGTATTTGCTCAATAAGCCCAGGCAGGATGTGGCTCTCGTTGAAAGCGTGAAAAGGCAAATCGCCTTTTATCAGCCAACTCTGAAAACAAGACAGCGCTGGATGGATGCGCTTCAACAAACGTTAGCCAGCCCAGAAGCAACTTTAGTCTGGCGTCCTTGTGAAGAGTCACTATCAGCGTTCTATCCTTTCTACGATGTTAAAGAAAACAACAAGACCTTGTTCTATGTCAGGATTGACGGTCAGATTTTTCCAGGGCCGCTTCATCCGATACCAAAACCGCTAACATAACAGCCAGTAATGCGAGTGATGTTTCGTCGCTTCTGACATCCTTGCTCCGGCGGTTGAGTTGGCCGTGGTTACTTGTTGAATTCGGGTGTAGAATCCCGGCTCCGCAAATCGCAACGCGCGCACCCCCCACACGCGCATCACCAACCCTTTCCCATACTCGACTTTGTCCATTTTTAGAGGACTTACGGCATTGCCTACGAGTTGATTTACTGAAATTCAAAAAATGCCGACGTTTATAGCAAAGGGCTTACGGGTTTGGCCTTCGCGGTTTTTCGAAAATGGACAAAGTCGAGCCATAAGGAGAAACCAGATGAGTACCATTCGCATTCTCTTCGACGACCTTTGCGCGTTCTTCACCAAGTATCCCGACCGCTTGATGGTGGGCATGATTCCTACGGACGACGCCGCGCCAGAGCACCGGCATCAACCGTACATCGTCATTCGCCAGGCGGGCGTAGTGTTGCGGGAATACCAGGGCTTCGACGCGGTCAATGGCGACATTTCGTTGCGCGTATTCCCGCAGGGCGACCCGCTCAAACGACACACTGATGTGCGCGAGGGCGACCCGCGCAAGCCGTTTGCGTTGCTGGTGGACATCGAAAACGATATTTACCCAGATCAGCCGCTGACCGTAGAGCCACAACGGTGCCGCGCGCGATTCCATTTTGAGCGCGGCACGCTTTATGCCGCGAAACATACGAGTTAAAAGAATTCACCGAAAACCGCTTCCGAAGTAGCTGGACGCCGCTACAACTTCTCCGCGCAAGTTATTGACGCCTGCTTTGCCTTGGGCTAAACACGAATCGTATTACGTCAAGCCAAGCCCGCCGCCGCCTTCGTCAATTTCCAGCTTATCAATTTTTCGAGGCTTGCCCCTGAGAGTGCAGCCGTCTTGCCTGCTGCAAATGCAGTTGCGCAACGCTCTTTTTCCCAAATTCTGTCGTTAGCGCAAGCACGATAAGGCGGCTACGCAGCTTTCAGCACAGCAGGCGAGACGCCTGCGCTCCCAGGTGGCTGCCTCAAATTTTCTGCAGCAGGAAAATAAATAACACCAACCCGCGTGATGTTTCGCCGCAAAATAACATCTCTCAGTGAAACCACGTGTAGCAAGTAAGACAGCGGACGGAAGTGCGGGCCGCTGACGCCCCCGGTGTTTGTGCGGCGCACGCGCAAAACCCGAAGCAGCGGCCTGGTGCTCGAATGCTGCCGCTCGCTCCGCTTGGTTTTGACCGGAGGGGGGAGTTGTGTCTCCGGTTTCAGCACGTTTGGCGCGCGCGGCCCGGTGTAACTGCCGGGCCGCTGATGCGCCGAGCTATCACAAGAAAGCGCCAAGCAGCGGGGCCGGGCTTGCCGGCGAAGGCCCCGCTGCGACAACACACATTGCCGGCCCGGTCAATTTCAGCTCACACCATTTGGAGGTTTACACATGTCACAGTCATTTCAACTGATCGCTACCAGACGCACGCTCACTTTTGCGTTGCTCCTCACGCTTTGCGCTGCCGCCTTTTTACTTAATCGAAACGCGCAGGTTGGGGCGGCTTCGGCGGCCAAGCCACGGGCGGCTTTTGCCGAAATACCCGAAGTGCAACTCAATGTCGAAGGCATGGAATTCCCCAATATGGGTTTGATTGGCGAGAAATTCTGTTACACCGCGCGGCTCGAGAATCCGGGCAATATGGTGGGCTACGCGCCGTATATTCAGCTTGTGCTGCCGCCGAAGATTACGATTCAAGACCCGGGCGATGTCAGCCTGCCCGGCGTGTGCGGACAACCGGCTTGTACGCCGAGCACTTCTTACCCCATCACACCGACTAATGTGTATACGAACAACGGCACGACGACGTTGCCCGTGCCGGATGGCCTGGGCGCACCGGCAATCGTGAAGCCGGGGTTTACGCTCTGGACGATTCAGGCGCCGATTGGCTCGCTCTATCCGTCAGAGCCGGGCATAGATTTGAAAATCTGTTTGAAGATGGCCGATGACGCGCCGCTGGGCGCGTTGCTCGAGGTCTGTCATACGCCGGTCTTTCAACACGGCAACTCGCCGCTGGGCACAACGCCGACGATTGGCGTTTCAAATTGCCCGCAGATCATGCCGACCGTGGTCAAGCTGACCAAGAATGCGCTCGATTACACGAGCAACAAAAAAGCGCCCGCGCCGACGGTCGAGGTGCCGACGGGACTCTGCAATGCTGTTACCTATGAGTTGGTCGCCAACATCGCTGATTCCAAAGCACTGACCAACATCCACATTCAGGATCAACTGCCGGTGGGCATGACGCTGGTGCCCGGCACAGTGACGGTGCAAGGCGTCAGTTCCTTCAACGATTGTTCGGGTTCGAATCTGGTGTGCGTCAATAACATGAGCGATCAGGGCGCGCCGGGCACACCGCCTGATGAATTTGAGAAGCGCGACATCGTGGTGCAGTTCCAGGCTTATGCGAATAACAACGTGCTGAATAATGCTTCCTGCAACTCGGCGCTGCTGACGAATACGGCCATGTTGGATGCGCAATACAACCTCAGCCCAATTCCCCAACAGACCGCGTCATTGTTGATCGAAGTCGAACACGTCACGTTGCAAAAAACTGCGGCCGGGCCGATTGCCAATGATCCCGTGCACGTGATGCCCGGCAATATGGTGAATTACAACCTGACGTTCGAGGTTTCCGAAAACCTCGCGCTGAACAACGCCGTCATCACCGACCGGCTGCCCAATGGCGTCAATTACGTGGCCGGCAGCGGTTCGGTCTTTTGCGGCGAAATATCCAACCCCATCATCCCGACGCTGACGCCGCAAACGGCGGATGGCTCGACGCTCATGCAATTCAATCTGGGCAGCGGCATCCCCGCCTGCACCAAGTGCGCCATCGGTTATAAGGGCATGGTGGCCGAAACCTACAACGCGCCGTTGTCTACGCCGGTGCTGGCCTCTGATGTGTTGATTCCCGCCTGCGGCACGCCAGCCAATCCGCTCAATTGCACCAATATCACTTACAACATCGCGGGCGGCGCGTCGGGCTGTAGCGATGACACGGCGGGCGGCGTCATCGTCAAACCCACCGACATCGAAAAGGCGCTCGTCACACCGATGCCGCCGGATGGTTTCATTCCGGGCGATCAGGTCATGTTCAAGCTGAAGATTTGCATTCCAGCGGGCGACACTAAAAACATCGAGTTGACTGATTTCCTGCCGTCGCCGATTTTCAACGCCAGCGATGCGCTCAATTTTCCGATCAGCGCGACAGCCACCGGCTTTACCGGCACGGTCACGGCCACGCCGACGGTCTCGACTGCTGACAATTCGATCAAGTTCACGATCAACCCGGCGCTCATTGCGACCAATCCGTCACAAGGGGTTTGCATCGAGGTGAAATTCACCGTGGTCGTCACGACGCAGCCCTATGCCGACGATCTTTATCTGACCAATCTGTTCCAGAGCAAAAATGTGAAGACGGACGGCACGGCGGAAGGCCATCTGACGGGCCTGGTGATTCACGTGCGCGCGCCGAAGCTGATGATTACCAA
>JANOWX010001111.1:0-1579 GCA_031418175.1 Acidobacteriota bacterium
CGAGCAACAGCAACAACCACAGGCTTTTCATTTGCCACCTCGTTGCGCGGCCAGAAAGGCGATCACGTCTTCCAACTCATCTTTGCTAAACACCGCGCCATAGCTGGGCATCGCGGACTTGCCCCAATCTTTATGCAACGCTTTCAACTCCGCTTTGAAAAATGAATGCACGCGCCCGTCGAGCGTGCGCACCTGAATCGAAAACGTGTCTTCGTTGACACGCACACCGCTGAAACGGCGGCCCGCGCGCGTCACCAACCGCACCTGCACATAATTTTCCGGCACGCTGGTGCCCGGCCGGTATTGCGCAAAGCTCTTGGGCACGTCGGCTTCGGGTTCCAGCAACGATTGCCGCAAATGCGCCGCGCCGCGTTGCAAACCGATGCCGGTCAAATCGGGGCCGAAGCCGCTGCCACGGCCATTGAGCGCGTGGCATTGCGTGCAAGCGCCTTTGCCGAAATAAAGCTGCTCACCACGTTTGGCGTCACCGCTGATTGTTTCAATCGGCAGCTTGCCCAGCGCCAGCACGAACGCGCCAAGTTGCTTGATCTCCGCACCATCCAACCGCGAACCGGGCATCTCGGTGCCGGGCAGACCGTCTTTGATAATTTTCAGTAACAACTCTTCCGTCGTGGCGCGCGCCAGCATCGGCGTCGCCAGTGTGGGGCCTTGCGCGCCCTCGCCGCGCGGGCCGTGGCAGGCGGCGCAGTGGGTTTGATAGAGCCGCGCGCCGTCTCTGGGTACGCACGGCTTCCAGCCTGCAGGCGTGCCGTGAGACCGGCCGCTGCCGAGAGGTTTTTCTTCGGCAGCAATTGGTCCGCCGTCGAGACTGCACGCTGGAAGCGGTGCGTACCCAGGGAGACCAAGCAGCCAAACAGTCAACAGCAATTTGCCCGTACCTCGCTTCATTGTTCCCCATCCGTTTTCATGCGATAGCGGAAATCGCAATGCGGCGCGCCCAGCATGATCGTTTGCGTGCGCGTCAATTCAACCTGCGGATTGAAGCCTTCGATCAACGCCGCATCGCGGTTGCAGGAAAGCAGTGCGCCCAATTCTTCCAAGCCCAGCGCGCAATACATCTCGGCGTAACGGCAGCGCGTGACGTTGAAGGCGAACTCTTGATCGCTCTGCGCCAACACGTCCATCCGCATCGCATCGTCTTTTTGCCACGCTGCGAGCGAGCCGGCCAATGGCGTCAGGCCGTTGCCATTCATCGCTTGCGCCAATTCTCCGCCCTGTGCGCGGGCCACGTTGACGATGACCGCGCCCGCAATTGCCAGCACTTCCGCGCGCCCAAAGCGTTCGCCCAAGGCTTGCAGCAAGGGCGCGACGATGCGCGCTTCGATTTCGCGGCGCTTGAGCACGCCGATGTCATTTAGGTAATTGGGCTGGCTGGCTTCACTCATCACAAGACTCCTTTAGATTTGAATTCAGAACTCGCACACAAGTGCATGGAGTTCAGGCTTCAGCCGGTGTGCAACCTTTCCAAAGCAGGCTGTAGCCAGAACGCCAAGCACTTGTGTGCGAGTTCTGAATTAAAATAAAAAGTGGTGTTGTTTTGTGTGAAGCCCGCCAGCCC
>JANOWX010001112.1:0-2577 GCA_031418175.1 Acidobacteriota bacterium
CGGAAATCTTTGTCACGGTGGCGACCATCATTGCTTTGATCGGCGGCGAGTATGTGGCGGCGGCGGTGCTGATGGACATCATCCTGATCGCCGAGTTCATCGCCGATTTGAATACCGACCGCGCGCGCGCCTCGATCAAAGCGTTGATCGGTTCGGTGCCGCAGGTCGCGCTGGTGCGCGATAACGGCGTGGAGCGCAGCGTGCCCATCGCCGAGTTGAAGGTCGGTGACATCGTGTTGGTGCGCGGCGGCGAGAAGATTCCCGTAGACGGTACGGTGGTCGGCGGGCAAGGCACAGTCAACGAAGCGTCCATTTCCGGTGAGAGCCTGCCGCTGGAAAAGGATGTTGACGCATCGGTGCTCGCTGGGACGCTGGTCGAATCGGGAGCGCTGGACATCAGGACGGACAAGCTCGGTCAGGACACGATGTTCGCGCGCATCATCGCGCTGGTTGAGAACGCGGAAGACGAACAAGCGCCGGTGCAGAAGCTCGCCGACAAGGTCTCCGCGTGGCTCATTCCGGTCGTCTTCGTTTTTCTGATCATCGTTTACATCGTCACACGCGATTTGCGAAAGATCGTCACGCTGCTCATCTTCACCTCACCGGCTGAACTTGGACTGGCGACGCCGCTGGTGATGATCGCCGCCATCGCGCGCGCCGCCCAAAACGGCATTCTGGTGAAAGGCGGCATCTACCTGGAGTCGCTCGCCAAAGCCGATGTCATGGTCTTTGATAAGACTGGGACGTTGACCGCTGGCGAGCCGCAGGTAGTGGCGGTCAGGCCGTTTGATTCAAAGCTGACGGAAGAGCAGTTGCTGACGCTGGCAGCAGCCGCTGACCGCCGTTCCGGTCATCCCCTTGCCAAAGCCGTTGTCGAACGCGTCCGGCAACTCAAACTCGACGTGCCTGAGCCGAGCGAATTTGAAATGATTCGCGGGCGTGGCGTGAAGGCGACTGTCAACGGCCAAGCGGTGCTGGTCGGGAACGAAGCGTTGCTGAAAGAAAATAATGTCCAGGCTCCCCAATTCGCTGGTAAGCAAGCGGGGACGATGGTTTACGTCTCGGTGGACGGACAGGCAGTCGGCACATTACTTCTGGCCGATCAGATACGCCCCGGCGCTAAAGAAGTGGTCGCGCGATTGAAGGCTACGGGCGTCAAGCGGATCGTCATGTTGACGGGCGACAACGACCGGATCGCGCAACAGGTCGCCACGGAATTGGGAGTTGATGAAGTTCGCGCGGACTTGCTGCCTGAAGACAAGGTCAAGGCCATTGCCGACCTTCAAAGTCAGGGCCATCAAGTGGCGATGGTCGGCGACGGCGTGAACGATGCGCCCGCGCTGGCCCGCGCGCAGGTTGGAATCGCGATGGGCGCGCGCGGCACCCAGGCGGCCATCGAAGCGGCTGACATTGCCCTGATGACCGATGATCTTTCCAAGATCGTGCTGGCGCGTGCGCTGGCGCGGCGCGCCTATCGGACGATTCAGGAGAATATCTTTGTGGGCGTCGGCGTGGTTCATGTGCTCGGCATTACGGCGGCGCTGTTGGGATGGATTGGGCCGATTCAGGCGGCGATGATCCACCTCGGGCCGGACATTTTAGTTTTTCTGAATTCCGTCAAGTTGCTGCGCATCCGTCTTCAGGATTGAAACCCCAACGCGCTGTCTTATTCATGTCGTCTTCATGTCGTCAAAATTTGGGTCGTCAAAATTTGGAAGGAATCTGAAGCAGGCGAAAATCCCTGACCGCTTTCTGCCTGCGATATGACAAATGAAAAAACTCTCTCATCGCACACTCTGGTTGGCCGCAGCCAGCTTGTCACTTTGTTTTCTGCTCGGCGTTACGGCTTACGCACACGGCGTAGCCGAAGGCGACAAAGGCTATATTCAAGAAATCAGCGGCGTACATATCGTGCCTTTCATTTATCTCGGCGCGAAACACATGTTCACCGGCTACGATCACATCCTGTTTCTGTTGGCGGTCATCTTTTTTCTTTACCGGCTCAAAGAGATTGCCGTTTATGTCAGCCTGTTCGCGCTGGGACATTCGACGACGATGTTGGCGGGCGTGTATTTCGGAACTAGCATCAGCGGTTATTTGATTGACGCGATCATCGGTTTGTCAGTGGCTTATAAGGCGCTCGACAATCTCGGAGCCTTTCGCCGCTGGTTCGGCTTTCAGCCCAACACCAAAGTCGCTACGCTGATCTTCGGTTTATTTCACGGCTTCGGCCTGGCTTCGAAGATTCAGGATTACGAAGTTTCCCAAAACGGATTGCTCGCCAACCTGCTCGCGTTCAACGTCGGCGTCGAGATCGGCCAGTTGCTCGCGCTCGCCGCCATCTTGATCGTGATGGGTTATTGGCGGCGCACCGCCAGCTTTCAACGTCACGCATTCATCGCCAACGTCGCCATTCTGGTGGCTGGTTTTCTGCTCATGGGTTATCAACTCAAGGGCTATTTCACCCAATAACTTCCCCCAATAACTATCGAGGAAAAACCACATGTACAACACCGACATGCCCAATCAAATCGAATTACCCAGCAGCAAACAATTGCTGCGCTCGACCATCATCGC
>JANOWX010001113.1:0-7778 GCA_031418175.1 Acidobacteriota bacterium
TCTTGTCCCGTGTTGCGGCACTGTCCTGACGGGACAAGATACCATCTTGTCCCACGTCCCCGGCCCCATTCCCAGCATCACATTTTTATCACTACCCGCAAAGTTTGCAGATCAATTGAGAGAGCGAACAGAGAAGACTGACAAATGGACGCCTTACACAGTCAGGACAGACGAAACGAAATGCATCCAACCAAACCAGGCACGCCGTCCAGCGCGGCCACTAACACGGTCGCGCAATCAACCACTGAACAACTCCTGCAATGGCTCGAACAACCCACGGTGCGCGCGCGGCTCACGCAAATGGTCAGCGAAACCAGGCAGGAACCGGTCGAGAAACCCTCGCGCTGGAAACGAATGAGCGCGTTCATTGCGGGCGCGAGCAGCACACTGGTGATCTTGCTCGCCTTTCTCATCCCCGGCGTGCAGGATCAATGGGATCGCTTTCAGGCGCGCCGCATCATTCAGCGCCACGTCGAACTGGGCCGTGAATTCATGCAGGAAAGCAAATACGCGCTGGCGGAAAAGTCGTTTGCCAAAGCCTTTGAACTATCAGAAAGCAAGCGGCTCGACATCGAGGAAGAGCGGCTGAAAGCCAAGGTGCAAGCGGTCAACGCCGCCCCGCGTTGGGGCGCAAAAAATCCTGAAGGCTTGGAAGAGGCGGACTTTCTTTACCTGCTACAACTGCAACGCGTGCCTGCCCAGGCGGCGGAACGCGCCGCCACGCTCGATTGTTATGGGACGTTTCTCGCTTCGGCCCAACGCTATCAGGAAGCCGAAGAGCAATTGCGCGCCGCCGTGCAATTGAATCCGTCAGAGGTCACGGCGCAGGTCAATCTCGGCAATTTGCTGCGCGAGCAAAACAAATTGAAAGAAGCAGAAGCGGTTTATCGCAAGGCGTTGCAACTGGACGCGCACAACGCCAGCGTGCATTACGATCTGGGCGTCGTGCTGGCGGAATTGCATCGTCCGGCGGAAGCGGAAGCCGAATTGCGCAATGCCGTCCTGGACGCCCCGGCTGATGCCGACTTGCTGCGCGCGTTGGCACAACAGTTGAAAGCCGAGGGCAAGCGCGCGGAAGCGCATCAGGTGACGGCTCGCTTGAAACATGCAGCGCCCGCCAAACCCGCCCCGCCGGTCTCCTTTGCCGCAACGGGAGGCTAAAAGCCCTTTGTCCTATTCTTCGTCTTCCTGCTCGCTTTCTTCTTCGGCTTCTTCCGCGCCTTCGCCGCTGTCTGGCGCAAACTCCGCGAACCAGCCGCCCGCCGCTATCAATTCCGCCGGCGTGCCTTGTTCAGCGACGCGCCCGCCGTCGAGCATCGCGCGGCGCTGGCGGCGGCGGTTGTTGTGCGGCGTCGCGGTGCGAACAGGTGTCGCAGTGGGAGCAGGCGTAACGCTGGGCGAGACCGCCGGCATTGGCCAAGGGCGCAGGTTTTCCGGTTCGAGGTTTTCTGTGTCTGTAGTCATCTCGAGAAAAGCATTCGCGTTCTCTCAATTCGTCCAATGAGGCTGTTTGGCATTTGCACGGCGTGCGGCTTCCAACTTGCCACACGCCCGCGCCGCGTCCCGAGCGCTCAAAATCGGCTAAGGCCTCTCTTTCCCGCCCGTTTTGCTCTGGCACGAAAATTACTAAGCAGGCAATGAGCCGTCAATGGCTTACAGGCAAAGAGGTAAAGGAAGAAGATGAATTTATCCATACGTAAATTAAGCGGCGGCGCGCTGGCCTTGCTGATGGCGCTTTCCGTCGCGTCGTTCGCGCAAACAGCAGGCAAGCACGCCGTCGCCATTCGCGGCCAACAACAGGCTGTTTATTACTACCCGGCGACGGGCGTGCGGCTCAATCGCAAGGTGCTGTTTGCGCCCGGCGATGGCGGCTGGCGCGGCTGGGCGATCACCCTCGCGCAGCAGATGGCCGGGTGGGGCTACGACGTATACGGCCTCGACACCAAGACGTACCTGAGCGGCTTCACGGGCGGCGCGGGGATCAAGGAAAGCGAAGTGATGAGCGATTTCCGCCAGCTCGCCGAGTGGATGACCAACGGCGGCAATGAGCGCGTGGCACTGGTCGGCTGGTCAGAGGGTGCGGGACTCGGCGTGTTGGCCGCCGCTGGCGCGGAGAATAAACGCAGGTTCAACGGCCTGGTCACGTTCGGCCTCCGTGATGAGAACGTGCTGGGCTGGAACTGGAAAGACAACCTCACCTATGTCACCAAAGCCAAACCGAACGAGCCGACCTTTCGCGCGAGTGCTTATATGGCCAAGATCGCGCCGCTCCCCTACCTGATGATCCAATCGAGCAAGGATGAATTCGTGCCGTTCGACGAAGCCAAAAGGCTCGCCACGGCGGCGCGTGAACCGAAGCGCGTGACTGTCATCCAGGCGAATAATCACCGCTTCGACGGAAACACCAACGAGTTTTACCGCACGCTGCGGGAGGGATTGCAATGGATGAAGTAACCGCCACATTTGATGAAGTCATTGCGCCGCCGGCCAGGCCTTCGATGCAATGGGTGAAGCCCGCGCTTGGCTATTTGCTCGCCGCCGCAGGGCTGATCTGGGTCTTGCACGATTTTCAGCTCGGCCAGTTGCGTTCGCTCGTCGCGCACCTCGACTGGCGCTGGATCGCGCTGGCAGTTGTGTGCGACGTGCTGAGTTACGTCTGCCAGGGCGCGCGCTGGCGGTGGCTGCTCAAGCCGGTGGGCGAGGTGTCCACGTTGCGCGCGACGCAGGCGATTTACGCCGGGCTGTTCACGAACGAAATCCTGCCGATGCGCGTGGGCGAACTGGTGCGCGCGTATCTGGTGTCGCGCTGGACGGCGGCGAAGTTCGTCGCGGTCATTCCCTCGATGGTGGTCGAGCGCTTGTTCGATGCGTTGTGGCTGGCCGTGGGCATTGGCTTGACGGCGCTGTTCGTGCCGCTGCCGAAAGACTTGATCCGCGCGGCGGACGCGCTCGGCGTGGGCCTGGTGATTGCAACAGCCGTCTTGTGCTACTTCGTGCCGCGACTGCCGAACGCGAAACCCACCGGGCCGCCGCGCTTCGTTTCGTCGCTGCTTGCAAGACTGTCGAGCGGTTTGCAGGGAATGGCGCGCACGCGCGAATTTTACTTGTCGCTCGCCGGGTCACTGCTGTTGCTGGCATTTCAGGCAATGGCGTTCTGGCTGGTGATGCTGGGTTGCGGCATGCATCTGAGTTTCTGGATCGGCGTGGCGGTGTTTTTGATCGTGCATCTGGGCACGGCGATTCCGAACGCGCCGGCCAATGTCGGCTCGTACCAGTTTTTCACCGTCGTCGGGCTGACGCTCTTTGGCGTGGACAAGGCCGCGGCGACGGGCTTTTCGCTGGTGGTCTTCGTGCTGCTGACCTTGCCGCTGCTGTTGTTGGGATTCGTGGCGCTGAGCGCGAGCGGAACCAGTCTGATGAAAATTCGCCGGGAGGTGCGGGACTTTGCGCATTCCTAAGCGCGCGGCAGTCGCGGCTGAGAGGAAGACGATTATGCAGTTGAATGAAAACTCCAGATTCATCATCCTAACACTGAGCGTCTTTTGCCTGATGCTGGGCGCGGCCGTGTTGCTCTTTTCGCTGATCGAGCGGGTGTTCTTCGCGGTGAATTTTGTCGGCTTATTCGTGGCGGCGTCATCCATCGCGCTTGCGCTTGGGGCATTGCTCCTGCTGCTTGGTCGCCGGAGGCAGGTATGAAGAGCCGGTGCGCGCCGCTGTTGATTTTGTTGCTCGCGACTCTGTGTTTGCCGAAAGCCTTCGCGCAAACCTCGCTGCCGGAGATCAAACCCGGTAAAAATTCAGTCACGGTTCGCGGGCAACGGCAGAAGCTCTACTTCTATCCCGGCGCGGGCGCGGCGGCGCATCACAAAGTGCTTTTTGCGCCGGGCGACGGCGGGCATCGCGGTTTTGCGGTCACGATTGCCGGGAAGCTCGCCGCAATGGGCTATGACGTGTACGCGCTCGACACCAAACATTACCTGTCGAGCTTCACCGGCAAGACGCATCTGACGGAGCCGGACGTGATGGGCGATTTCCAGCAGCTTGCCGATTTGGTCAGTGGCAAATCCGGCGAACAGATCACGCTGGCCGGCTGGTCAACCGGCGCCGGGTTGGCGTTGTTGGCGGCGGCGGCGGCAAACAAGGCCGGCTATGACGGCCTGATCGCCATCTCGCTGGGCAAAACGAATATCCTCGGCTGGCGCTGGGTGGACAACTGCACCTATCTGACCGGCAAGCCGGCGAAGGAGCCGGTCTTTCAAAGCGACGAGTACCTGCCGAAGATCGCGCCGCTGCCGGTCTTCGTCATTCAATCGAGCGGCGATCAATTCATCCCTAACGAAGAAGCAGAAGCGTTGTTTGTGACGACGAAAAGACCGAAACACTTCGCCTTGATTCACGCAAACAATCACAGCTTTGCGAGCAATCGCGCTGGATTCTTCGATGCCTTGCAACAGGGAATGCAATGGATCAAACGACGTGAGGCACATAACACCGGTCAAACCGGCGCGTTGCGCTCGAAGGCCGCAGGTGGTTGAAATTGCCGCATACCAATTTTGATTTCAATGGCGTCAGTTTTGCCATAGCGCCGAAACTTGATTAAGGCCTTTATCCCAGGAACATCGCAACCGCCGCGATGCTCATCACCAGCGCCGCCACGCTGCCGAGCAAGTTTAGCCAGCGGCCATTCACATACTCGCCCATCACGCGCGTGTTGTTGCAAACCAGCAGGATAATCACGATCAAGGGCGGCGCGAGCAGTCCGTTCAGCACCGCTGACCAGAACAGCATCTTGATCGCATTGAAGCCGGAGTAATCGAGTAACACTCCGGCGATCATCGCTATGGCGATCACGGCATAAAACTTCGGTGCCATGCGCGGTCGTTCATTCATCCCGCTGCGCCAGGCAAAGGCTTCGGCGACGGCATAAGCCGCCGAGCCAGCCAGCACCGGCACGCCGAGCATGCCCGTACCGATCAATCCCAACGCAAACAGCGCGTAGGCTGCTTCACCCGCGAGCGGGCGCAAGGCTTCGGCGGCCTGCCGCGCGGTTTCGATGTCGCGCACTCCATTGACATAAAGTGTCGTGCCTGTGGTCAGGATAATGAAGTACATAATCAGGTTTGAGAACGACATCCCGATGACGGTGTCCGTCCGAGCCATCCGTAATTTTTCCGGGGTCGCTCCCATTCGCTGACCAACTGTCTTTTTCCCTTCAGCCTTTTCTTCTTCCACTTCCTGCGCTGCCTGCCAGAAAAAAAGGTATGGTGAAATCGTCGTGCCGAGGATTGCCACCAGAGTCATCAAATAGTCATGGCTGAAATTGATTTGCGGCCAGAGGCTTGTGCGAAGCACTGTCGGCCAGTGGGGACGAGCGAGAAAGGCTGCGATGACGTAGGCGAAGAGCACGAGCGTGAGCCATTTGAAAATGTTAGCGATCAGGCGATACGACGTGAAGAAGAGCAGCGCGACAATCAGTACGGCAAAAGGCAAATGAAACCAGAGGGAATTCATCCCTGTCAGCAGTTCCATTGCTTCAGCCATCCCGCCCAAATCCGCCGCGATGTTGACGATGTTGGCAACCAGCAGCAACGTGCAGGCGAACCACAGAATCCGCCGTGGATAATAACGCCGCAACACCGCCGCCAAGCCGCGCCCCGACACCAGCCCGATGCGCGCGCACATCAGTTGCACCGCCGCCATCAGCGGCAGGCTGAACCATGCCGTCCACAGCATTCCATAGCCGAAAGCCGCGCCTGCCGTGGCATAGGTCGAAATGCCCGACGGGTCGTCGTCCGCCGCGCCCGTAATCAGGCCGGGGCCGAGGTTGCGAAAAAAACGGCGCACCGGGCCGAAAGCTGTTTCGGCGGATACTTCCGTTGCGGGAATCACAAAGGGTTCGTCACTGTTCGTCATGATGATTTATTCGTCCTCTTCTTCCATTTCATCATCAGCCTCTTCGCCATTCGCTTCTTCTTCTTCGTTGCCCTGCGCGAGTTGTGCGAACCAGCCGCCCGCGGCGATCAACTCCTCAGGCGCGCCTTCTTCGACAACCTGTCCGGCGTCGAGGACGATGACGTGATCGGCGTCCTTCACCATCGAGTAGCGATGTGCGATGACCATCATCGTCGGCTGGTTTCGCAGATGCGCGAGCGCCTGTTTCACTTCCAGTTCCGTCGCGTAATCCAGATTGGCCGTCGCTTCGTCCAGCACCAGGATGCGCGGCTCGGAGGCGAGGATGCGCGCGATCTGCAAGCGCTGGCGTTCGCCGACCGATAAGCCCATGCCGCGCTCGCCGATTTCCGTGTCGAGTCCGTCCGGCAAGCGTTCGAGCGCCTGCCCCAGCCCAGCGGCAAGCGCCGCGGCCATTACCTGGTCGTGGCTCGCCCACGGACATTTGTAGCGGATGTTGTCGGCCAACGTGCCGCGAAAGACCGCGCCGTCAGCAGCCACGACGCCGATTTCCGCCCGCACCGAGGAGGGATCGAGTTCCGAAAGCTTCTGCCCGTCAATCAGGATTTCCCCCGCCTGCGGTTCGTAAAGCTTGAGCAGCAAATCGGCAGTCGTGGTCTTGCCCGCGCCGGACGTGCCGACAACGGCGGTGACTTTGCCGGGCGCGAGCGTGAACGACAATCCGCGCAGCACCTCGCGTTCCGGTGTGTAACCGAAATGCACAGCGCGGAATTCAACCTGGCCCGGCCCCGTCTGGAGCGGCTGACCGGCCTTTTCCGCGCTGCCGGTTTTCATCAGCCGCAGCGCGCGATTGAGCGAGGCGATGTGCTGTTGCAGATTCACCGCCATGCTGCTGAGCGCATCAATCGGGTCGTAGAGGCGATCCAGGTAGGCGACGAACATTACGACATCGCCGGGCGTCAATTGCCTTTGCAGCACCATCCAGCCGCCGTAACCAAACACCACCGCCTTGCTGAGATGGCTGAGCACGACCTGCCAGAAAAGATAGCGGTTGCCGAGCCGCGCGCGCCCGACGTAATTTTCGTAGGCCGCATTGGAAGTTTCCTGAAACCGTTTCTCTTCGCGCGGCTCCGCGCCCGACAGTTTGACCGTTTTGATGGCGGCGAGGCCATCCTGTATGCGCGCCGAAACGTTCTCCCACATCTCGTAATACTCGGACAGCCCTGATTCCAGCCGCTTCGCCGAGCGGCGCGCGATCCACAGATAAGGCGGCAGGATGACGAGCGCGATCAGCGTCAATCGCCAGCTCTGGGTCAGCATAATCGCAAAGACGCCGACCAGGCGGATGGCTTCGGGCGCGATCTCCTGCGAAAAAGCGGTGACGATTGGCGCGACCTGATCCGACTGGTCAATCTGTTTGGCGAGTCCGCCGCTGGCGCGTTTGCTGAAAAATTCGAGCGGCAGCCGCAGCACGTGTCCGAAGGTCGAGCGTATCAAATCTGCCTCGATGCGGCTGGCGAGCTTGATGCTACGGTTGTCGGCGCGGAGCGAAAGGAAATAGGAGCCGACGCCAGTCAGGAAGAGCAGCGCCACAGCCCACAGCAGAGTCCGGATGGTTTGTTTCGGCGTTCGCGGCGCAATGTAATCAGGACGATGCGGCTGTACGGTCTGTTCCAGCCGCTTTTCTTCGTGTACCTGCCGCCGCCTTTCGTGATTGCGTTTGCGACGCTCCCGTTCTTCATGCGACAGCCGCTGCTGCGGCGAGGGATTTGGCTGTGCCGCGCGATTCGGCGTGGGCGGCGGCGTGGGCGTGGTGGAGGGCAGCGGAGTTGGTTCGAGCGCAGGAGCAACCACGGGCGCGGGGGTGG
>JANOWX010001114.1:0-20116 GCA_031418175.1 Acidobacteriota bacterium
CTGTGCGACACCAACGGCGGCACGCTGCCCGAACGCATTGCCGAAGTCGTAGCTCTCGTCAAAGCCCGCCTCCCGCAAGTCCGCATCGGCATCCATTGCCACAACGACAGCGAACTGGCCGTCGCCAATTCGCTCGCCGCCGTCGAAGCCGGCGCGACGCACGTGCAAGGCGTGATGAATGGCTACGGCGAACGTTGCGGCAACGCCAATCTCTGTTCGGTGATTCCCAACCTCGAACTCAAAATGCAGCGCCGCTGTCTGCCCGACGGCAAGCTCAAACTGCTGACGCACACCAGCCGTTACATCAACGAAGTCGCCAACCTCGTGCCCAACGAACGCGCCGCTTTCGTGGGCCGCTCCGCCTTCGCGCACAAAGGCGGCATCCACGTCTCGGCGGTGATGAAGGCCAAAGAAACCTACGAACACATCAACCCTGAAGACGTCGGCAACGAAACCCGCGTGCTGGTCAGCGATCAGTCCGGCGTCAGCAACATTCGCTTCAAGGCTGACGGCCTCAGCGACGAATTCAACAAGAACCCCGAAGCCGCGCGCCGCCTGCTCAGCGAACTCAAAAAGCTGGAGCACGAAGGCTATTCTTTTGAAGAAGCCGACGCCTCGTTCCACCTGCGCGCGCTGTCTGCGCTGGGCAAACGCCGCCGCTTCTTTGAACCCATCGAATACCGCATCTGGGTCAGCTCCTCCGGCAACCCCGAAGCCGTTGTCCGCATGCAAATCGGCGACAACCAGGAACATTCCGCCAGCCTCGGCGACGGCCCGGTGCACGCGCTCGATCTGGCGTTGCGCAAAGCCCTGCTACCGCATTACCCGGCTATCGAAACGTTTCACCTGATTGATTACAAGGTGCGCATCCTCGACGGCGAACACGCCACCGCCGCGCGTACCCGCGTCCACATCGAAACCAGCAACGGCGAAAAGTCGTGGAATACGGTGGGCGTGGCGGAAAACATTATTGCGGCTTCGTGGGAGGCGTTGGTGGAAAGCTTTGAGTTCGGGTTGCAGCAAAAAGCGGCAGCCTAAGCTTGCCGGTTGCGGCACTGTTTGCGGCTGGTTTAGATTGCGGATGTATACGGAGGAAATACCATGACAACGCAAGCTGAGATGGAAGCGTGGCTGCTCGATCCGCCGCCGGGATCGAAGGCGGCAGCCGCGCGCGATTTCGGGATTGACCTGACGCTGACAATTGAAAATCTGCGGCTGACGCCGCAACAACGGCTGGAACGGCTGGAAGCCAAGCTGGCGTTTGTTCGACAACTGAGAGCCGGTATACGGAAACCTCATCCGCAACAATGAACGCATTCGAACCACAAATCGCGCTGTTAGTAAAACATGAAGTGGCATTCATCATTGTTGGCGGCCTCGCCGCCGTCTCACATGGCGCGGACTATCTCACCCACGATCTTGATGTCTGTTATGCCAGAACGCCGGAAAATCTGGAGAAACTGGCGCGGGCGTTGCAATCAGTCAGAGCGCGTTTGCGCGGCGCGCCTGCAGGGCTACCGTTCATTCTGGATGCGCGCACACTTAAACAAGGGTTGAACTTCACGTTCGACACTGACATTGGGCCAATGGATTTTTTGGGCGAAGTGGCTGGCATCGGCGGTTATGAGGACGTGCAAGCAGGCGCGTTGCATTACGAGTTACACGGCCACCAAGTCCTGATCGTGGCGCTCGGCAAATTGATTGCCGCCAAACGCGCCGCCGGCCGCCCCAAAGACTTGATTATCATCCCTGAGTTAGAGGCTATCTGGGAATTGCAACAACAGCAGCAATCGCCAACAGCAGACTCGCCCAATCAATCGCCGTAACCAGCGACGGCGAACGGTCGTGGGATACGGTGGGCGTAGCCGGAAACATCATTGCGGCTTCGTGGGAGGCGTTGGTGGAAAGTTTTGAATTTGGGTTGCAGCAAAAAGCTGGGTAAGAAGGCCGCCACTTTCGCCTTGAACCCTGACAACACCACGGCATAAGCTGAGCCGACTTAAACAGAAAAGGGGGCAACCATATGAACACCGTTTCGTCCGTTGAAGCCACAAGCAGGTTGAATGAATTGATTGCCGCGGCTGGTACTGGCCAGCCGCAAATCATCACGAGCAACGGGTCGGAGGCTGCAGTATTGATCTCTTATGAGGAATATCGCCGCCTCAAGTCTCGGCAAAAATCGCTGGTCGAGTTTTTGCGTGAAAGCCCGCTGAGTGGGTCAGAAATTGAGCTTGAGCGCTCCAAATCTGATGTGAGTAGTACCTCGCTCAATTTTGCGGAGGCGGAATAGATGAGCCACTTGCTTTACAACCGAAGCCATTTTTCTCGAACTCGACCAAAGAGAATTGCGCGATTAACGCCCCGCAGGGCAATGAAGTCTGGCTTGTTGACCTCGGTTATGCTGCCAAAATCAGGCTCTGTGGCTAAGCAGATGTAGTAATACTCCGCCCCTGCAATCCAAATAATTCAAGGAGGATCAGATGGCACGAATTTCTATCCGTTCTATCGTTGAGGAGCTACTTCGTACTCAGCCTGCTCTTGCAACCGCACCGGATGAGGACTTCATCGAGGCTGTACGAGCCAAAGCAATGGCGAAAGGCCACTTACCAGTCAATATCCCCAAACCATGGAATCTGCTTCGCGAAAGATTTGCAATCAGGGCCAAGCTATCAGGTAAGAAGCGTCGGCCACTCCCAAAGGCTGTCACGAATCTTGTCTGCAAGGCGCGGCAGTCAGCCCTTGAGGGAGTAGCTTCGTACAACAATCCAATGTCACCGTTTCGGTCGGGCAGCTTCATAGTTCACATGCACATTGCCTGGAATGCTTTGCTATTGGGTTTATTCTTGCGTGATGGAATCAAGCCACATTACATCAATCAGGTAACAGGCAAACCCGATCGTTTGGATGGGGAGTTCAAGTGGTGGGACCTCAGCAAGTGCGTTAAAGAGTATTGGAAGGGAAACGATTATGCTATTTCTAAAAATATCGAATTCTTCATTGGACTGCGCAATAGGATCGAACACAGTCTGATGCCGGAGCTTGATCTTGATATCTTCGGCGAATGCCAAGCTCATTTGATCAACTTCGAAACCTTGCTCACAAAAGAGTTCGGTGATGGTTTTGCGCTGATCGAAACCCTTGCGATGTCTCTCCAATTCTCTCATTTAAGAGACACCAACAAGAATCAGGCTGTCCGCAATCTACATGCGGCACTTGTGCCAGAAATCAGAGAATACATTGA
This sequence comes from Acidobacteriota bacterium, assembly GCA_031418175.1. Taxonomy (GTDB): domain Bacteria; phylum Acidobacteriota; class Blastocatellia; order RBC074; family RBC074; genus JACPYM01. Next base: position 3,242 of record JANOWX010001114.1, read on the forward strand.
CCGGTTTCGCAGCGCTTTAAGCACTGAAATATCTGGCAATATGGAGTACAGCTTTAAGGTGTTCTTGGTTCCAAACACGGGTAACCATCGCTCACAAGACGCGTTAGCTGTCGAGTTTATAAAATATGACACGTTGGAACCTGACGAAGCCGACAAATACAAACGAATAGTTACCTTGATCAAAGACAGACAAGTTCCTGTTGCCAACCTGGATAGAATGAAAGCGGGCGAAGTAGCTAAGCGAGTGGCAGCGGCAATCAAGCCTCTCGAATTTACAGCAAGCTCACACCATGCACGTTGCTGGCAGTACTACAAAGTGCGTCCCCAGAAAGGGAAGCCTAGACCTGATGCCTGCATTACCAAGTTCTGTTATTACGATGCGGCGCATGAGGACTATGTCTACACAGAGGAATGGGTAGAATTTCTCAAGAAAGAACTATCCGATGAGACAAAGTACCGCGAGATCATGGGGAAAAGAAAGGAGGGGCATCTATGAGCCAAGTAACCCCGCAAGACCATATCTCGAAAAAACCAGTCGTCTACCAAACGCCCGCCGCAGATGCCGCCACCATTCGGCAAAACTTGGAATACCCATCCGCCGATGGAACCGCGCTGACGATGGATGTGTACTCTCCGCCCGACGCACAAAGCGGCGCGCGCCTGCCCGCCGTCATCTTTGTGTCCGGCTACTCCGATCCGGGCTTTCAGAAGATGCTCGGCTGCAAGTTCAAAGTGATGGCCTCGTATGTCTCGTGGGGCAAATTGATGGCGGCTTCTGGGATGGTGGCGCTTGTTTACGAAAACCGTGACCCCGCCGCTGATCTGCAAGCCGTGCTGCAACACGTCCGTCAAAACGCCGCCAGCTTGGGCATTGACGAGCACCGCATCGGCGTGTGGGCTTGCTCTGGCAATGTGCCGCTGGCCTTGTCGTTGCTGATGCAGGCGGACAATGCCGCGCTGAAATGCGCGGTGCTGTGTTACGGATTGATGCTTGATCTCGATGGCTCCACCAATGTCGCGCAGGCGGCGCAGATGTTTGGCTTCGTCAATTCGTGCGTAGGGAAAACGGTGGATGATCTGCCGCCCGGCCTGCCGCTGTTTGTCGCGCGCGCGGGTCAGGACACGCCGCAACTGAATGAGACGCTGGATCGTTTTGTGGCCGCTGCATTGCGCCGCAATCTGCCGCTGAGTTTCGTCAATCACCACACCGGGCCACACGCGTTTGATGTGCTGGACGACAGCGAAACCTCGCGCGAAATCATCCGGCAGATATTGGCGTTTATGCAGTTTCACCTGTTGAGCAAGGAGGGGTAAACGTGCTGCACATCCACAACGGAGACTCGACTGCCAACACGCTGCGCGAGGCTGGCTTCCCCGGCGCCCATTTCGCCTTTCGTGAAGCGTTGGCAACCGGGCCCACGCCACAGGGATTGAGCAAAGACGAATGGTTCGCCGTGCGCGCCAACCATCTCGCCGGAATGGCCGCGCAAGAGGCGGCAAGCATCCGGCAAGAGTTGGCCGCGCAAGACGCTACGTTGGCGAGCCTCAGCCAGCACGACGAAATCATCCTGTGGTTTGAGCACGATCTGTTTTGCCAGATCAATTTGATTTACTTGCTCGACCGCTTCGCTCGGCATACCGTCGCGCCTGCGCGCCTCAGCTTGATTTGCATCGGCGCCTTCCCCGGCAAACCCAGCTTTCGCGGACTCGGCGAATTGACGGCGGAGCAGATGGCCTCGCTATTCGACACGCGGCACGAGATCAGCGCGGCGGAATTGCAGTTGGCGCAACGGGCATGGCAGGCGTTCTGTTCACCCGACCCGCACTGCCTCGCCGACTTGCTCGACGAAGACACGTCGGCGCTGCCGTTCCTGCGCGGCGCGTTGTTGCAACACCTGGCGCGCTTCCCTGCCTTGCACAATGGATTGAGCCGCGCTGAAAACACCTTGCTCGCGCTCATCGCCGCTGGTCACACTGCTTATCTGCAACTGTGCCCAGCGTTCTTTGACGCTGAACCGGCTTATGGCTTGGGCGATCTGCAAATTCAAAGCGATCTCAAACACATGGCCGCCGCGCCGCAACCATTGCTGCAACTGACAGGCCTTGATAATTCAAACGACTGGCGTAACGTGACGTGCAGCCTCACCGCCACGGGCCAACAAGTCAGCGCGGGCCAAGCCGATTTCGTCAGCCTCAACGGCCTTGATTTGTGGCTGGGCGGCGGGCATCTGACAACAGAACATTTTTGGCGTTGGGATGAGCAGCAACAGCGACTGGAATAATTCCAGGCGAGACGCTCCCCTTGTAGTAGCGAATTCAATCTCATTGGCCATAAGGCGAAACTGAGCACGTCTTTTCGGCAAAGGAGCACTATGCTTGAGCAAATCACTGACGGACGAACCGATCTGGTTTTTGAGTACCTGGCCGCCGGGCACGCCGCCAACTCCACCGATGCCGATGGCGTCTCGCTGCTGCAATGGTGCGCGTATTACGGCGATGTCAGCGCCATGCGTTACTTGCTCACCAACGGCGCAACGCTGGCGGCGCTCGGCGACAACCTTGACCTCAACGGCGCGGCCTTTCACGGGCACTGGCGGCTGTGTTTGTTTCTGATCGAAAACGGCGCCGATGCGAATCAGCCATTGCCGGACACGGGCGAGACGCCGCTGCACGCGGCCTTGTGCAAAGCCAACAGCGCGGCGCACGAACTCGTCATCAAGGTGCTGCTCGCCAAAGGCGCGAATCCGAATTGCGCCACCAAACCAAACGTCGAAACAGGCGGCTTCATGCGCGATTGCCGCACCAAAGGCGAAACGCCATTGCATCGCGCCGCCGCCTTCGGTTCGGAACGCACCATCCAAATGCTGCTGGACGCCGGTGCGGTCGTTGACGCCAAAGATATGAACGGCGATTCGCCGCTCGGTTGGGGAAGCTGGTATTTGCGCCCGGATGCCATTCTGCGGCAGCTCTGTTACGACGACTTTTACATTCGCCCTGACAGAGATACGGGCGGCATGGAGGCGTATCTGCGCGGGACGCCGCACGTCTAAAACCCGATGAACGATCTCGCTTATCTCAATCCGCCAGGCGCGCTGAGTGGTATTGCGACTGACACGCAAGCACTCGGTTTCGGCATGGCTTCCGAAGCTCGTACCGGCGCGCTCTTGCGCATGCTGGCGGCATCCAAACGCGCGGCCCGCTTGCTGGAACTCGGCACCGGCACGGGCATCGCGACGGCCTGGTTGCTGGCTGGAATGGATGCTGATTCGCAACTCGACACCGTGGACAATGACGAGAGCCCGCTCGCAATCGCACGCCATCACCTGGGCCATGACGCGCGCGTGCGCTTTCATCTGGCCGACGGCACGACCTTCCTAGCACATGCCGCGCCGCAGAGTTATGACTTGATCTTTGCTGATGCCTGGCCGGGCAAATTCAGCGAATTGGATCTGGCCTTGGCCTTGCTCAAACCCGGTGGCTTTTACGTCATTGACGATCTGTTGCCGCAACCCAATTGGCCCAACGGTCACGCACCCAAGGTGCCGCGCCTGATTGAATCGCTCGCGCAACGCGCCGATCTGACGCTCTGCCCGCTGGCGTGGAGTTCGGGATTGGTGATTGCAGTGAAAACCGCTTGAGTGAACATCATGCTTGCCAAACTCCGCTCAATTCATCTTTATGCTGGTTGGCTGTTTGTCTTGATCTTTGTGCTGACCGGGCAATACATGCGCCACGTCATTCACCCGGCGCTGGTGGCCGACTCGGTCTTGCGCTATTCGATCCGCGCCAATCACATTTACATTCTGCTGTTCGGCTTGCTGCATCTGTGCCTGGGCGCATATTGGCGGGCGAGCGCGAATGTGCGCCGGCAAAAGCTGCAACTCGCCGGATCTGCTTTGCTGTTGCTGGCGACGGCCATTGCCATCGCCGCATTTTTCTTTGAACCGAAAGTTGGCGAAGACCGGCCCGCCGTGTTGGCCGCAATGGTTGCGGCGCTGGTTGGCGTCGGTTTACATTTGCTGGGCGTCCGCAACGCATCACATCAAACTGAGGAGTAAACAAACGAATGGCCACCGACCGCCTTGAAATCTTTCGCAAAATGCTCGCCGCCGAACCGCACAACACCACCGTGCGCTTTGGCCTGGCCAATGAATTGCTCAAGCTGGAACGTTGGGATGAAGCCGCGCAGGAATTGCAAACCTATCTGAGCCAGACCGACGATCAGGGCAATGCCTATGGCAAACTGGCCCAGGCGCTGGAACGCTTAGGCCGCACAGAAGAAGCGCGCGCGGCCTATCAACAAGGCAGCGCCGCCGCCAACCGCCACGGCCATCCGGGCATGGCGCAGGAATTCGAGTTGGCGTCGGAAGACCTGTAACAACGCGCCCGTTCAAGTAAGCCTCGTGACCAACCCAAGCAACGAACAACCTGGCTTCAGTTTTTCAGCCGAAGCAGCCGCGTTGGATGAACGGCGCTTCGATTCCCTGCCCGACGCCGACATCCGCCTCTTGACGAATTTCTATGACAGCGCCACGGCCAGCGCGCTATTCCATGAGCTTCACAACCAAACGCCTTGGGCACAACGCCAGGTCAAAGTCTACGGCCAGCTTCACCCCGAACCGCGTTTGACCGCGTGGTATGGCGCGGCGGGCAAAGGCTACAGTTATTCCAGCCTCACGCTCGACCCGTTGCCGTGGACGCCCACGCTGTTGCAAATCAAAACACGAATTGACGCGGCGGCGAATGTGAGCTTCAACAGCGTCCTGCTCAATCTTTATCGTGATGGCCGCGACAGCAACGGCTGGCACCAAGACAACGAGCCGGAGTTGGGGCACAATCCCGTCATCGCGTCGCTCAGTTTGGGCGCGCTGCGGCGCTTTCAATTGCGCCACAAATTCAAAAAAGAGTTACCCAAACTCGAACTGGATTTGCCGCACGGCAGTTTATTGGTGATGGCTGGGCCGACCCAGCATTTTTGGCAGCACCAAATTCCGAAGACGGCGAAACCGGTCGCGGCGCGCATCAACCTGACGTTCCGTGTGATTTGTTGAGGCTTGTCTCACTGGCTGGTGTAGCCTTTGGAGTGCGGCGGCTCGACGCCGCTTTGGTATGCCCTTCGGTCGGTCGAGCAATGAAAGGAACAGACTGCCACGGCTACACCGGCTTCAATCGCGTTTGCCGCCGCAGTGGATAACAAAGCGGCGTCGAGCCGCCGCACTCCAAAGACGCGGCGCGTCACTACATGGAAACCACCTATGACCAACCAACCTCCACCCTACCGCGATCTCACCGTCGGTGCGTTGCTCACGCGCCTGACCGCATCCATTCCCGGCAATGAAGCGTTGGTTTACGCCGAGCGCAATCTGCGTTTGACGTTTGCGCAACTGGAAGCCGAGGCGCGGCTGATTGCGCGCGGCTTGTTGGCCAGCGGCGTCGCGCGCGGCGAACGCTTGGCCTTGTGGGCGACCAACGTGCCCGAATGGGTTGTGCTGCAATTCGCGCTGGCCAAGATCGGCGCGGTGCTAGTGACGGTCAACACTTCGTTGCGCGCGCAAGAGCTGGATTACCTGTTGCGCCAGAGCGAGGCCGCCACCGTCATCACCATCGGCGGCTTCCGTGATGTAGATTACGTCGCCGCCTTGCGCGAGATTGGCGCCGTCGGCGAATCGCGCTTGCCTGCGTTGAAACGCGCCTTTTATCTCAGCCGCGGCGAAGCTTGCCCTGATGATTTGACGCCATACGACCGCTTGCGCGCACTGGCCGCGCAAGTCAGCGAGGCCGAACTCGACGCGCGCGAACGTCAAGTCGGCCTCGACGATGTCATCAACATGCAATACACGTCGGGCACGACCGGCTTTCCCAAAGGCGTGATGCTGTCAAGCCGCAACATCGTCAACAACGGTTACTGGCTGGGGCAAGGATTGGGCTACACCGCGCAAGATCGCCTGTGCCTGTGCGTGCCGCTGTTTCATTGCTTTGGCTGCGTCATCGGCGTGCTCGGCGCGTATACGCACGGCGCGTGTCTGTGCCCGCTCGAAGCCTTTGACGCGCGGCGCGTGTTGGAAACGGTCGAACGCGAACGCTGCACCTCGCTCTACGGCGTGCCCACGATGTTCCTGGCCGAGATGGAAGACCCTGAGTTTGCGCGCTTCGATCTGTCATCGTTGCGCACCGGCGTGATGGCCGGCGCGTTGTGTCCCGAAGCCTTGATGCGCCGCGCGATCAGCGAAATGAACCTGCGCGAGATCACGATCATTTACGGCCTGACCGAAGCTTCGCCCGGCATCACGCAAACGCGCCGCGATGACACGCTGGCGCACCGCACCCAAACCGTCGGCCAGGTCTTGCCCGAAATGGAAGTGCGGATCGTTGATCCCGTCACGCGCTCCGAAGTCGGCGTGGATGAACCCGGCGAACTGTGCGTGCGCGGCTACAACGTGATGCTCGGCTATTACAACAACGCCGAGGCGACGGCGGCGGCGCTGGATGCCGCTGGCTGGTTGCGCACCGGCGATCAGGCGACGCTGGCTGCGGACGGCTATGTGCGCATCACCGGGCGCATCAAAGACATCATCATTCGCGGCGGCGAAAACATCGCGCCCAAAGAGATCGAAGACTTGCTGCGCCAGCACGCGGCGGTGTCGGACGTGTCTGTTTACGCCATCAACAGCGCATTCTTTGGCGAAGAGGTCGCGGCGGCTGTGCGGCTGAAACCCGGGGTGGTGGCGACGGCGGACGAATTGAAAGCCTTCTGCCACGACAAACTGGCGCGCTTCAAAATCCCGAAGCACTGGCGCTTTGTACATGACTTTCCGCTGACCGCGTCGGGCAAGATTCAGAAATTCAAGCTGCGCGAACAGCACGAACAAGAATTGGAGTCATAGCCGCAAAAAAGCGCAAAAGACGCAAAAGAGGTTTACGGCTTTTTTTGCGGTTTTTGCGCCTTTTTGCGGCTAAAACGCTATGGCAACTGAACTCATCACCCGCGCCCAATTCCCCTTCTGGTTCCCCCTCGAAGTCCGTTGGGGCGACATGGATGCGATGGGGCACGTCAACAATGCGGTCTACTTCCGCTATTGCGAATCGGCGCGCATCGCCCTGTTGCGCAGCCTGAACATCAAGGGCCGCGCCGAGGGCAGTACGCAAGGGCCGGTGCTGGTCACGACCGCCTGCGATTTCAAACGCGAGGTGAAATACCCCGCCACGCTCGACATCGGCGTGCGCGTCGAAGCCGTCACGCGGCGCAGCTTTGCGCTGCAGTATGCGCTGTTCTTTGCGGGGACGGATGACCTGGCCGCCGTCGCGCGCAGCGTCAATGCCTGGGTGGATTATGCCGAGTTACGCGCGGTTGAATTGCCGGAAGAATTGCGGGCGTTGCTCAGCAGGTATCAATCCTCAGCGCCTGAGTAGCCGCGTCAACGTTGCGGCAACCCGCGCGCAAACACGCCCGGCCGGGTGCGTTTGAAATAAACCTCGGCATTGCCATCGCGCTGATCGAACCAAACCACAAACACCGCCGCGCCCGTCGCCGCCACGGTCGGATGCAGCGAATCGCCCGGCGCCACGGTCAGCCGCGCGTCCGGCGTCCAACTCGCGCCCGCGTCCGGCGAGTGTTTGTAATAGACCTCGGCATTGCCGTCGCGCCCGTCATACCAAACCAGGTGCAAGTCACGCCCCACCGCCGCCAGGCTGGGCCGCGCCGAAACGCTTGGCGCATCGGTCAAGCGTTGCGCCGTTTCCCACGTCCGCCCGCCATCGGTCGAGCGCCGGTAATACACATCCCATTCGGAAAGCGCCACAGTCAGCCGCCGTTGGAATTCTTGCAACAAGGCCTCCAATTGCGCCGGATTGCCGCCGCGTTGCACCCAGGCGGGCGCGGCAGCTTGAATTTGTTTCACCTTGTCCTGCACGCGGATTTGCAGCGCCTGCCATTGATCCACGCGCGGCAAATCGTCCGTCGGCCCCGGCATATAACTCAGCGCCATCAGCCTGACAGCCTCGTCAATCTTGCGTTCTTTTTCGAGATACGAAGCAGATTGTTGGCCCAACGCTTCAAGCTCGCGCAGGATGGTTTGCAGCTTGAGCACGTCGCCGCCGCGCGCAATCCAGCGCAGCACTTCGGCCTGGATCAACTGGTATTTCTCCTGCGTGCGGCGTTGCGCGGCCAGTTCGGGATGCACGACCGTCACGCCCACCGGCGCTGGTTCCACTGCCAACCCCACGAGGCGCATCGCTTCATCCAATTTCGCCTCGGCCTCGCGCGGTTGGAACGGGCTGTCCTGTTGATCGAACCAGACCAGATGCACCTCGTTTCCGTTCGCGGCCAGCGAAGGCGCCCACGAATTGGCCGCGTTGTTGGTTAATTGCTGCACCGGTTCCCACGTCGCGCCGCCATCGGTCGAACGCCGGAAATACTCCTCCTCGTTGCCGTCGCGCGTGTCTACCCAGGCGGCGTAAACCTGCCGCCCGGCCACGGCGATGGCCGGCACCCACGAATCTTCGGGCAGGTCAGACAGGCGCTCCGGCGTTGACCACGACAACCCGGCATCGGTCGAATGCGCGGTGTAAATCTCGGCCTGCGGCCCATCTTGGTGACTGCCCCAGATGACGTGTACGCGCTCGCCTTGCGCCGCAATCGAAGCGTGCGCTGAACTGTTGTCGCTAGTCAGTTGCCAATCGCCGCCCCACGTCGCGCCGCCGTCGTGCGAGCTTTTGATGAAGATGTTCACGCCTTCGCCCTCACGCGCGCTGTGCCACGCCACGTAAACGTGTTCGCCCGCCGCCGCAAGCGCCGGATGCTCACGCGGCGACGGGTCGTCGCTCAGCCGCACATCCGGCCCCCACGTCGCGCCGCCGTCGGTCGAACGTTTGTAATAGACCTGCGGCTGGCCGTCGCGCTGATCGTACCAAACCACGTGCACGCGCCCGGCTTCATCGGCGGCAATGCTCCACGCGAAGTTGTAGCTCAGTTGCGAAGCCGCCGGATCGAAGGTCAAGCGCTGGTCGCCCAGCCATTGGCTGCGCGCCGGAGCAGTTTGCGTTTTGCCGAAGGCAATGGAACGCGGCGCAACAACGCTGACGGTCAGCGCCAATGCGATGAGCAGACACACGAATCCTTTCACTCTTTGCGACTTGCGCATAATTCCTCCTTGACGAATGGTGAATGATTACTTGGCCTGCGCTTTGGCCCGGAGCGCGCGCAAGCGTGTTTGCTGTTCGGGTGTGAGCTTGTTTTTGAGACGCACCAGAAAGAGCAGTTGGGCGCGTTTGACCTGATGTTCAAGGCCGAGCACCGTGTTTAATTGTCTGGTCACGGCTGCTTCATCTACTTGGTCGGTTTTGACCTGCGCCGCCAGCTTTTCGACTTCATCCTGCAAGCGCCATTGCATCTCGGTGAGTTGCATCTGCGTGCGGCGCACTTCGTTTTTGAAGAATTGCTTTTGCTCTTCGCTCAAGCCGAGCGCCGTTTGATTTTCCATTATCATTTCCGGCGCGAAGAGATGTTCGGCCAGCGGGTCGGATTGCGCCCGTGCAACTGACGCAGCCAACACTAGCAACACGCAAACAATCATCGCTTTCAATCTCATAGCTCCTCCATTTCGTCGTTCTGCTCAATCACGAACGGTTTGATTTCCACGCGCGGCACACCCAAGCGCGGCACTTCTTTCAACCAGTGCTCGCCGGGATTTTTCAGCAGAAAGTCCGTCGGTGAACGCCATTGCGAAACCAATGTTTCCAGCGGCAATGGCGGTTCAGGCTTACGCCACCGCTGTTTCGCGCGTTTGACGGGTCTGCCGGTTGATGCGGCAACGACCTGCTGCGGCTCACGCAACGGCGCGGGCGCAACGTGTTCCGCAGGCGGCAACACCGGCAACGCAATCTGTTCAACCGGCGCGCGCCTGAAAAGCGCGAACCACACGCCCACGCACACCAGCAACGCCAGCGCCGCCGCCGCCACGCGCCACACGAGCCAATGTCCGCCGCCATCTGTGCCGCGTGCCGTAGCCGTTGCCCACACACGCGCGAACGAAGGCGTACGCCGCGCGTCTTCCTGCTTGAGTTGTTGAAACAGTTCATTGAACTGCGGGTCTGGTTGCTCCATCGCTGACCTGCTCTTCCTGCAACAGTTGGCGCAAACGTTTTTTGCCGCGCTCGTAATGCGTGCGCACCGCACCCAGCGAGACGCGCAGCACTTCAGCGGCCTCGGCCAAACTGAGTTCGTGGTAAAAGACCAAATGCAACACTTCGCGCTGCCGCCGTGGCAGTGCCGCCAGCGCGCGGCGCACGCGCGTTTGCTCTTCCGTGCGAAACAACGTTTCGGCAGGGCCGTCCGCCGCCGCTGGCCTGACGCGCTCGCCGTATTTCAACAAACCGAATCCGCGTAGCCAGCGCCGCCGCCGCTCATCCGCCGCCGTCCGGCGAATCACGGCGAACAGCCAGGTTTTGAAGGCGGCCCGGCCGTCAAACCGCGCCTTGCCTTCGAGCACTTTCAAATAAACCGCCTGTAACACGCCTTCGGCTTCCGCGCGATTGTGCGCGCAACAACTCAGCGCCCAGCCGAAACTTTCGCTGTGATACCGCTCCAGGTTCGCTCGCAGTTCGGCGCTCTCCATTCAATCCGTCCGGTTTGTTTTGTTTCTGTCGCGCGATTAGTCGTTTGGCGGGGGCGCGTATATGACAGGCTGTCGAAAAATTTACGACCTGTGCGGATGATTTTCGACGAGAGGTAATAGGAGTAATGGGAGCAATGGGAGCAATGGGAGCACACGCAACTCGCGCGCTCCTATTTCTCCTATTACTCCCATTACTCCCATCGTTGCGGGGATTCAAACCGTCCGCATAGGTCAAAAAATTTATCCGCAACGATCAGGCCAACTCCGCCAACGCCGCCCAACGCTCGACACCCACGTCCAGCGCGGCGTTCAGCGTTTGCAACTCTTCGTAAAGCTGCGCGACCAGCACGTGAGCGCTGGCGTGGGCGTCGAGCAGTCGTTCGATCTCGGCCTTACGCGCTTCCTGCGTGGGGATGCGCGCTTCCAACTCTTCCAACTCGCGTTTCTCTTTGAAGGTCAGCTTGCGTTTGCCGCCAATGTCAGCCACCGGTTTTTCGCGCGGCGCTTGCACAGCCTTCACGGCCTCGGCTTGCACCGCAGCCTCGGCGCGCTCGCGGTCGCGGATTTCGATAAAGGTCGAGTAATCGCCGGGGTATTCACGGATGCGCCCGTCGCTTTCAAACCGAAACAGATACTCAATCGTGCGATCCAGAAAGTAGCGGTCGTGGCTGACGACGACCAGACAGCCGGGGAAGCTTTCCAGATAGTCTTCCAGCGCGACGAGCGTGGCGATGTCGAGATCATTGGTGATTTCGTCGAGCAGCAGAATGTTCGGTGCGCTCATCAGCAGCCGCAGCAAATACAAGCGCCGCCGTTCGCCGCCCGACAGCGTGGCGATCGGCTGGTATTGCATCGCGGGCGCGAACAGAAAGCGTTCCAACATCTGGCTGGCCGTGATCCAATCGCCGTCGCTGGTCTGGATGCGCTCGGCGACTTCTTTGACGTAATCAATCAAGCGTTGCTCGCCGGGCAGATCGCGGCTCTCCTGATCGTAATAGCCGATGGCGACGGTCGCGCCTTTTTCGACTTTGCCCGTGTCGGGTTGCAAGCGGCCCGCGATGATTTCGAGCAAGGTCGTCTTGCCCGAACCATTGGCGCCGATGACGCCGAGGCGGTCGCCGCGTTTGAATTGATAACTGAACGCGCTGACGACCGGCTTGCCATCGAAGCTCTTGCTGATGTTTTCCAGCGTCAGAATCTTGCCGCCCAGCCGTTGCGAGTCGAAGGCGAGATCAAGCGTTTTCTTTTCGGCAATAACGGCGGCGGCTTCGCGCGATTTTTGGATGACTTCGTTGGCGTTGTCTATGCGGGCTTGCGATTTGCGCGTGCGCGCTTTGGCCCCGCGCCGCAGCCAGTCCAATTCGCGCCGCGCCATTTGTTTGAGGCGCTGCGCCTCGACGACCTGGCGCTCTTCCTGCTCCTGCTTCTTTTCCAGATAGTAGCCGTACCCACCCGCGAACGATTGCACGCGCCCGCGCCCATTTCCGGCACTGATGACTTCGAGGATGCGGTTGGTCACGCGATCCAGAAAGTAACGGTCGTGAGTGACCAGCAGCAGCGCGCCTTTGAAATCGCGCAGGTAACGTTCCAGCCATTCGACCGTCTCGGCATCCAGGTGATTGGTCGGTTCGTCCAGCATCAGCAGGTCGGGTTTGATGACCAGGCTGTGCGCCAGCGCGACGCGTTTGCGCTGCCCGCCGGAAAGCGTGCTCATCCGCGCGTTGAGATCGGTGATGCCGAGTTGCCCGAGGATCGTCTTGGCTTCGTTTTCCAACTGCCACGCGCCGCTGTTTTCCAGCTTGTGCGCCAATTCGGAGACGCGCGCCAACAGCTTTTCATCATCACTTGTTTCCGGGCCGCCCGCCTCGGCCAACGCGCCGCACGCGGTTTCGTATTCGAGCAGCAAATCAAGTTGCTGCCGCAACGCCGCGTTGTTGCCGCTGAAGACGGCCTCGCTGACGGTTTGCGCCGGGTCATACGGCGGATTTTGCGACAGGTAGACGATGACCTTTTCGTTGGCGCGCACGACGCGGCCCGTGTCGGTGGCCTCTTCGCCGGCGATGACGCGCAAGAGCGTGCTCTTGCCGCTGCCATTCGCGCCGATCACGCCGATCTTGTCGGCTTCGTCGAGGCCGAAGGTGATGGCGGAAAAGAGTGGCTTGATGCCGAAGGTTTTGCTGACGTTTTCGAGCGAAAGAATGTTCATAGTCGCGGCGGGTCAGCCAGCCAGTTTTGCAATTGGGCCGAGGGCAGCAAATCTGCGAAGTGTTTCTGATTGCGCGTCACCAGCACGTGTCCGCCAGCCAAGGCCAGCGCGGCAATCATCATGTCGGCGTAGCGTTTGCGGCTTTGATGACGGCGCAACAATTCGGCCAACTTGGCGCTGCTGGCTTGATCGAAAGCCACGATAGCGAAGGTTTGTAGCAAGTGGAGCGTTTCAAGCAGTTGCTGATGCGCGAATTCGGCACGTTCCGGCGTGGCTTTCAACGCATATTCGCCGCGTCCCCGCACCGCTTCGGCCACGACCACAGAAGGCAGCGCGATCTCCGGCCACGGCACCAGCCGCAAATGCGCGCTCAACGTCGGGTGGTTTTCGCCGTGCGCGCGCAGGATGTTGGAGTCCCAGAGATACACCTCAACCTCCCACCGTGTGTTCGTCGCGGCGGCGTTCGATCTCGTCGAACATCTCGCCCCAGGTCGGGTCGTCTTTGAAAATGCCGTAGCCCGGCCATTCGGGCTGTGGCACGACGATGACCGGCGACGCGCCATTCGACGTGGGGCCATTCGTGGGAATGGAAAGGCGCAGCACCTCGCCGTGACTGTAGCTTTCCGTCAGACAAGCGGTGATTCGTGCGATGGCCTCCGCGCGCGTCGCGCCAGTGACCGCGCAATTCGGCAAGGCGGCAGTGACGGCTCGCCAAGTCGCATCGGCTTCTTGCGTGATGAGTACATCAAACTCCATAAGTTTTACCTCCGTAGCTTTGCCAATTCCGCGCAGTACCAAATCCCTTGGGATTCCCATTGCACAATAGCACGCCAACCGCCCAACCGTATTGCCACTCACTGAGAGCGCGCTCCCAGCTTATTTCAATGGCCGCACCGGATAGTTTTTGAACAGATGATCCACCAGCGCATCTTTCTCGTCGTCTTTGACGACCGCGCCCCAACGCATCATCTTTTCGACTTCGCGCACCCAGCCCACGCGCGCCAGCCGTTGCGCGACGATCAGATCAGCTTCGTGGCAATTCAGACAGCGCGATTCATAAAGCGCTTGGCCGCGCGCTTCATTCGTGGCCATCACCGGGGCTACTGCTGGACGCGGGGCAAAACGCGCGGCGAAGTAATCCACCAGCGTGTCTTTCTCTTCGTCTTTAACCACCGCGCCCCAGCGGATCATCTTGTCTATTTCGCGCACCCAACCGGCGCGCGACAGCTTTTGCGCGATTATCAGATCGGCTTCGTGGCAATTCAGGCAGCGGTTGCGCGCGATCTCGACGCCTTTGCCGTCGGGCAAATCCTGTGGCGAAGCCGTGACGGAACGCAGTCCGTTGGCGGCCAACAGCACCAGCAAGACGACCGCAAGCTTGAATGAGTTAGGCTTCGACATTGATCCTCACCTTATCAATCACGTTCCAGAGATAACCGGATGGGTTCCATTGCGGCGCGACGGGTTGCATGTTGCCTTTGTCATCGGTGGCGCGCGCCATCAGCAGATACGAACCGGGCTTGGTAATGTTGAACGTGTGTTCAAACGATTGCCAGGCGTACTTTTCGCGCTCCTTGCCCAGCTTGGCCAGTTGCCAGGTCGAGCCGTTGTCCAGCGAGACTTCGACTTTGGTGATGAAGGATTCGCCCGCCCAGGCAAAGCCGCTGACGCGCACGGGGCCGGCTTTTTGCTTCGTGCCATCGAGCGGCGCGTTGAGAAACGATTTCACCACGAGGCCCTTCACCGGCTCCATGTCTTGGGGCGCGACGGCTTCGCCGGGGGCGACGCGGCGGTTGGGATAACGATAGGCCGTCTTGACGAAAAAGCCTTCGTGTTCCTTGTCCAACACCTGAATGTGGTTGAGCCATTTGACGGCATAGGCGCCTTCCCAACCGGAAGCCACCGCGCGCAGCGGGAAGCCATGCAGCACGGGCAACGGCTGGCCGTTCATTTCGTAAGCCAACACCGTATCAACGTGCATGGCTTTTTCCAGCGGCAGATTGCGAATGAATTCAGGTTGTTTCCCAACCGCTTTATCCGCGCCGTCCAAGGCTACGTATTTGCCCGTCGCTTTGACGCCCGCGCGTTTCAACACATCGGCCAGGCGCGCGCCCGTCCAACGCGCGGTGCCGACCGCGCCTTTTTCCCATTGAATGCCCGCGACCGGCGGATCGTAAAAGGCGCGCCCGTTGCCCGCGCATTCCAGCGTGACGGTGACGGTGGCGCGCGGGAATTTTTTCAACTCATCCAGCGTCAGCGTGAAGGGTTTGTCCACTTCGCCACCAATCGTCAGTTTCCAATCCTTTTCGTTGACCGTCGGTGCGTAGGCGTGATGGCGCACATAAAACAAATCTTGCGGCGTGAGATATGAATTGAGCAGATGAACTGGTGTCTCAATGTCTTCGGGACGCAGCGAACGGACGATCAAGCGGCTGTCTTTGCCTTTGATCGCAGCGCCTTGCGCAAAGGCTGCGCGGGGCAAAAGCTGGCTCAAGCCCAGGGCGGCGCCGCTTTGCGCCGCGCCGATCAGAAAGTCGCGGCGCGCAGCCGGACGGCGTGATTGCTTCTTCATGACAGTTCCTCGTTGGTGATGAATGAATTTTGTGCGGTGATGCAGATCGTGCGAAATACGGCGGCGATTCTATGCGTGGCGCAGAGGCTGGTCAAACCCGGTGTCTATTCATTCTCAAGCTAAACCAACGGGCTTTAACGCCAAGTTCGCCAAGTTCGCCAAGCAAAGCCAAGCGGCATCGCAGGTCCCAATTATGCTTCTTAGCGTTCTGGGCGTCTTGGCGTTTCAATTTCCGAGAATGAATAAGCCCAGTGTGTCCTCACTTCCACACGCGGCGGAAGAAATTGATGATGTGAAAAGCGTCCAGATACTTAAACGGCGTGCGGCCGACTGTGTAATGCCCGCACGGCAAAAAGACCGTTTCAATCGGAATGCCGTGGCGCTGACAATCGCGGATGAAGACGTCGGTCAAATCGGGCACCATCGTCAAATCGTAACGCGCCGAAATCAGCAGCGCCCGCCGCCGCACTTGCGCGAATTGTTTGTCGGCATAAAAGCTCGGACTCAAACTCAGCCAGGCCTCGCGCGTAGTTTCCAACGACAACTCCTGCTCCAGGCTTTGCCGTATGTGGCCGGTCGTCACGCCGCGCCAAACCACATCGCCGAAATAACTGGACACCAGATTGAACACGCCCGCCTCCAGCCGTTCGTCGTGGATGAAGGCCAGCCACGAGACGCATGAACCGATGCTGGTGCCCGACAGGCCTACGTGCTGGTAGCCCTGCAAAAACAGCCAATCCGCCGCGCGCCGTATGTCGTGCACCGCCTGGCGCACCGCTTGAATCGTGCGCCCGATGTTCGCGCTAATCAGGTAATCGGCGCGCTGCAATTCGGGCGGACGCCGCCAATCGTGAAAGGGCAAGCTCAAACGCAACGCCGAAATGCCCAGCCGGTTGAGCGCCCGGCACAGCGCCACGTGCGATTGTTCGTCAGCATTCCATTGCGGCGAAACAATCACCGCCTTCGTGCTGTTTTCCGCCGGAAAAAAGCGCGCGTGCACGGTGTCGTTCGCCGCATACGGCGTGGCGATGCTGCTGGGAAAGTTCAGCCGAAAGCCATCGAAGCTGAAATCCGCGGCGCGGCTGGGCGCGGGCGTAAAGAACTCGGCGTTCGCGTCCAACACGCGTGCGTTGAATTGCCGCAGGTAAGCGAGCGGCTGCCCTTCTGCCTGCTCAGCCATCAGCCCATTGCCGGGCGCGCCCAAAAATTCCAGGCCCCACTCAAACGGCCGCACCACACGTTGATCGAAATCGCGCGCGTGCAACTGGTGCTCGAGGCGATGCATGTATTGTCGAAGCATAAAGCGAATCACCGCGCTGAAAAAATGAAACGGCATTGTATGAATCGGCGCGCCAAAGACAAGCCTGACTCGGGGTACGCACCGCTTCCAGCGTGCGGGTTTGGCGGCGGACGGAACAATGCCGGAGGGGTTTGCTCCAGTATTCGTTGGTCTGCCGCCGAAACCGCACGCTGGAAGCGGTGCG
>JANOWX010001115.1:0-2468 GCA_031418175.1 Acidobacteriota bacterium
CCCGACCGTAAGGAAGGGCTTGATTGCGGATGCCAGCCCTTCCTTACGGTCGGGCTACTGACACGCCGCCCCGAATTATTGAGACGATACAGCTTGCCCTACATTTTTTTTGGCAGCTTTTCCCGCCGTGTCACGCATTAAGCCATGAGGAATGAATGATGAAGCCGGACAGGTGGCAACAAGTCAACGACCTTTACTACGCCGCGCTGGAACGCAATACGGCGGAGCGTGCGGCTTTACTGGACGAAGCCTGCGTGAGTGACGCGGAGTTGCGGCGTGAGGTCGAATCATTGCTCGGCGCCAACGAGGCGGCGGGCGAGTTCCTGTCTTCGTCGGCGCTGGATGTGGCGGCGCAACGGCTGGCCGCTGAAATAGATGAAGTGTTGATTGGGCAACGGCTGGGGCATTATCAAATCCTGTCGTTGTTGGGCGTGGGCGGAATGGGCCAGATTTACCTGGCCGAAGACACGCGGCTCAATCGCAAGGTCGCGCTCAAACTGTTGCCCAAGGAATTCACGCTGGATCAAGATCGCGTGCGCCGTTTCAAACAGGAGGCGCGCGCGGCTTCGGCGCTGAACCATCCGAACATTCTGACGATTTATGAAATCGCCGAGCAGGATGGTCTGTTGTTTATCGCCACCGAATTTATCGAAGGCCAAACATTGCGCCAGCGTTTGCAGGGGCCCTTGCCAAAACTGGGCGAAGTGTTGGACATCCTTATCCAGGCCGCCAACGCGCTGGCCGCCGCGCACGAGACCGGCATCATCCACCGCGACATCAAACCCGAAAACATCATGCTGCGGCGCGATGGCTACGTTAAGGTGCTCGATTTCGGCATCGCCAAACTGACCGAACAATTCCTGACCGAGCGCATGACTGCGTCGAATAGTCTTGTCGGCCCGACAGAACCGCTGCGCACCGATCCGGGCAAGGTGCTGGGAACGGCGCATTACATCTCGCCCGAACATTTGTTGGGCCTGGAAGTGGACGCGCGCAACGACGTGTTCAGCCTGGGCATCGTGCTTTACGAAATGATCACCGGGCACGCGCCGTTTGAGGGCGCGACGACCGGCGCGGTGATCGCGGCGATTCTGAATCAAGAGCCGTTGCCGCTGGCCCGCTTCACGCGCGCGGTGCCCGCCGAATTGGAGCGCATCGTCGAGAAGGCGTTGCAAAAAGACCGCGACGAGCGTTATCAGGTCATCAAAGATTTCATGCTCGACCTGAAAAACCTGAAGCTCGAACTGGAAGTCGCAGCCAAACTGAAACGCAATGCGCCAGCTTCTAAAGACGCTGCTGAACTTTTGTCAGCGCGGTTGAAAGAAGACCCGCTGGCGACGTTCACCAGCAAGACCGTCTCGGATACCGACAACCTGAAAGCCAGTGCGCGCGCGCAGCTTGAGCCGGTCGGCGGCGCGGTGCCGCTGGATTCGGAGTTTTATATCGAACGCGGCACCGACGCCGAATTTCACGAAGCCATCGCGCGCGGCGACAGCATCGTGCTGGTCAAGGGCGCGCGCCAGGTCGGCAAGACTTCGCTGCTGGCGCGCGGCTTGAATCGCGCGCGGGCCAATGGCGCGCGCGTCGTGCTGATTGATTTCCAAAGCCTGAGCGCCGCTTATCTCGAATCCGCCGAAAAGCTCATCCTGACGTTGGCCGAGACGCTGGCCGATCAGCTTGATCTGGACGCGCATCCGAGCCAGTTGTGGAATTCGTTTATGAGTCCCGGCATCAACTTCGAGCGCTTCCTGCGGCGCGAAGTGTTGAGCAAGATTGACCGCCAGATCGTCTGGGGCCTGGATGAAGTGGATCGCCTCTTCAGTTGCGCTTTCGGCAGCGACATCTTCGGCCTGTTCCGCTCCTGGCATAACAAACGCGCCCTAGACCCCGAAGGGCCGTGGCGGCATTTGACGCTGGTGATCGCCTACGCCACCGAGGCGCACCTCTTTATCACCGATTTGAATCAATCGCCCTTCAACGTCGGCACGCGGCTGGCGCTGGACGATTTCAACTACGAGGAAGTCGCCGCCTTGAATCAACGCTACGGCCTGCCCCTGCGCAACCGCGCGGAGATTGCGCGCTATTACCGGCTGGTCGGCGGGCATCCTTACCTGGTGCGGCGCGGCTTGCACGAGATGGTCGCGCGTGGTTGGAGTCTGGCGAAACTGGAAGACGAAGCCGAACTGGATGAAGGCCAGTTCGGCGACCATTTGCGCCGGCTGTTGCTCTCGCTCTCGCAAGACGCAAGCTTGCGCGAAGTCGTGCAGAGCGTGTTGAAAGGGAAACCGTCGGCGAATACGGACAGCTTTTACCGCTTGCGCAGCGCGGGGTTGATGGCGGGCGAATCGGTGCGCGATTTGCGGCCACGCTGCCAGTTGTATGCGACGTATTTAGAAAAGCATTTGCTGTGATTGGCTGGGCGAAGCCTTTGGAGTGCGGCGGCCCGTGCCGCGCGCACTCCAAAGGCT
>JANOWX010001116.1:0-3313 GCA_031418175.1 Acidobacteriota bacterium
ATAGTATGAGGCCCGCCCCAACGCAGTATCACGTTCACCAACTTACATCCCGGAGGTCGCCAATGATGCCCGCAGTTGCCCGTCTGCTTTCCATCGCCACCTTGCTGCTTGCCGGTCTGACGCAGGCAGCCGATGCTGAAATCGAAATCCCTGCCACTGTGCCAGGCAAACAGAAGTCGAAAAAGGACGCGCGCTGAGGCATCACAGAATTCGCAGCGTTGTGTTGGTCGTTCGGATTGCCGCCCGTATAATCGCCGGGCCTGAAACTTTGATCCGCAAGGAGCAAACCAATGCCGCCAATGAAAATTGCTGCAGCGGTGCGCGACATTCACGCGCTGGATGCCGGTCTGGCGGATTACGAGCACAAGTACGGCGTGCTGTCCGAAACGTTTTACGAAGCCTACCGCGCGGGCGAGGAACCGGCGGACGACGCCTGGGTGTTGGATTGGAGCGATTGGGCGGGGACTTATGAAATCTGGCTACAGCACCGTCAGCAATACCAAGACCTGATGCGCAATCTGGTTGCGCAAACCACGCTGTCCGAAGTCCTGAAACGAGCCGCACGCCATGAACCACTTGAACTCGCTGGTTGAATACAAGGAGACCGTTGATGGCACGATTGACCGATCAGGAACAACAGGAAATCATTCGCTACATCGAAGCCGACAAGCCCTTGCCGGAGAAGTTTCGCTTTCTGCTCTTCGAAGATAAACGCGAAGTCGAATTGGTCTGGAACAGCAAGACCAACGAGGTCAGCAACATCGTCCTGCCCTTTCAAGTAATCGAACAGGTGGACGAACCGCGCGCCGAAAAGCCCGCCGACACGGCGTTGCAGATGAGTATGTTCGATCTGGACGCGCGTGGCCGCCAACTCAAGGGCTGGACGAACAAACTGATTTGGGGCGACAACAAACTGATCCTCTCCAGTTTGAAGAACGGCCCGTTGCGCGAAGAAATTGAAAAGCAGGGCGGCCTGAAGCTGATTTACATTGACCCGCCCTTTGACGTGGGCGCGGATTTTTCGATGGACATCGAAATCGGCGGCGACACCTTCACCAAACGGCCCAACATCCTGGAAGAGATTGCCTACCGCGACACCTGGGGCAAGGGCGCGGATTCCTTCATCGCCATGATTTACGAACGGCTGATCCTGATGCGGGATTTGCTGGCGGAGGATGGCAGCATTTATGTGCATTGCGATTGGCGGGTGAATAGCTATCTGCGATTGCTGCTGGACGAAGTGTTTGCCTCATCAAATCTTCGGAACGAGATTACTTGGCTTCGAATCGCTTCGCACAATGATCATGCAGATCGTTTTGGGAGAGTGAAGGATTCAATCCTGTATTACTCGAAGTCTCCGTCAGCGCAGCAAAACGCTCTATACACACCGTACAGTGAAGAATACATTTCTTCCGAGTGGCGTAAACTGCCATCGGGGCGGTCTTACAAATCGGAGAACATGCTTGATCCGCAGGGACGGATGGCGGAGTACGACTTTCATGGCACTAGAGCACGTTGGAGATCAACACCAGATAACATGGAGAAGTTGTGGAACGCAGAGCAGACAGAAGTGCCGAATAGCCATGGTCGAATAAAGCTTGGCGAAGATGGCAAGCCGATCAGACGATGCAGAATCATGTTTCTAGATGAAATGTCTGGAGTTCCCCTGAGCGATCTTTGGACAGACATCAAATACCTTGCAGGCGGTTCGAAGGAGTCTGCTAACTATCCAACCCAAAAACCTGAAGCCCTTCTCGAACGCATCATCAAAGCCTCTTCCAACGAAGGCGACCTCGTAGCCGACTTCTTCTGCGGCTCCGGCACCACTGCCGCCGTGGCCGAAAAGCTGGGCCGCAAATGGATCACCAGCGACCTGGGCAAGTTCGCCATTCACACCACGCGCAAACGCTTGATCGGCGTGCAGCGGCACTTAAAAGCCGAAGGCAAGGATTACCGCGCCTTTGAAATCCTGAACCTGGGCAAATACGAACGGCAGCATTACATCGGCGTCAATCCCAACCTGCGCGAAGCCGAACAGCAGAAACAGTTGCAGGAAAAGGAAGCCGCGTTTCTGGACCTGATCCTGCGCGCTTACCGCGCCGAAAAGACCGAAGGCTTCGCGACTTTTCACGGCAAAAAAGCCGGGCGGTTGGTGGCCGTGGGGCCGGTCAATCTGCCGGTGACGCGGTTGTTCGTCGAAGAAGTCATTCTGGAATGCCGCAAGAAGCACATCACCCGCGTGGACATTTTGGGCTTTGAGTTCGAGATGGGCCTGTTCCCCAACGTGCTGGACGAAGCCCGCGCCAAAGGCATAGACATCGCGCCCAAATACATCCCCGCCGAAGTCTTCGACAAACGCGCGGTGGAAAAGAATCAGGTGGTCTTCCACGATGTGTCGTTCATCGAAGTCAAACCGCACATCAAAAAGAACAGCGTGGCCGTGGAACTGACCGACTTCTCGGTTTTCTATTCGCAGGATTCGATTGCCAACGCCGAGGCTACGCTGAAAGACAAGGCCAGCAAGATCGTCGTCGAACGCGGCCAAATCGTGAAAGTCAGCAAGGACAAAAACGGCATCGTCACGCGCGAAACGCTGACGCAAAGCTGGAAAGACTGGATTGATTATTGGGCGGTGGATTTCAACTTCGAGAGCAAACGCGAAATCGTCCGGGTCAAAAACGAAGACGGCGAGTGGGAAGAGCGATGGACGGGCGATTACATCTTTGAAAACGAATGGCAATCCTTCCGCACCAAAAAAGACCGCTCGCTGGAACTGAAGAGCGTCTTTCAGGAATGCACGCCGGGGCGGCGCAAACTGGCGGTCAAGGTAGTAGACATCTTCGGCAACGACACGATGACCATTGTCGAAGTCACGATAGGAGGAAAGAACTAATGGCGAAGATCAAAGTCCTGAGCGACCCGAATTCTAAACCCGTCGAATTCGATAGGTTTGGAGAGTCAGATTTTAATTCCCCCGAATTCGGGGGAATTAAAACGTAAACAGGAGATCACGTGGCAAAGAAAATAGATGTGCAGGGTAATGAAATAAGAATCATCTCAAGGGAACAAGAGGACTATATTTCATTGACCGATATTGCCAAATATCGGAATAAGGAAGATCCGTTCGCGATTATCAACAATTGGATGCGGAACCGAAGCACGATTGAGTTCCTGGGTTTGTGGGAAAAATTAAGCAACCCGGATTTTAAACCTCTCGAATTCGAGAGGTTTAGAAATGAATCCGGCAGCAACTACTTTGTACTATCACCCCAGAGATGGATCGAAGCAACGAATGCCACCGGCATTATTTCAA
>JANOWX010001117.1:0-6614 GCA_031418175.1 Acidobacteriota bacterium
TTGCGTAAGTCCTGCAAATAATTTTCAGGAGAACACCGTGCAAACTGGTTTGAATATTCGTGGTGAGGGCGCGCTGGATTTGCTCTCGCTGGGAGCGCTGATTCATCGGCTTGATCCGGGCATCATCCCCTTTCGTAAAGCGACGGCCTGCCAGATTCACGTCAGTGGCGGCGAATTCAATGTGGCCGCCAACTTGGCCGACTGCTTCGGCATGCGAACCGGCATTGCTTCGGCAATGGTGGATTACCCGATTGGCGAGTTGATCGCCGAGCGTGTGAAGGCGATGGGCGTGCGGCCGTTTTACAAACGCTTCGCGCACGATGGCGTGATGGGGCCGAACATGGCGACGGTTTATAGCGATCGCGGCTACGGCGTGCGCGCGCCCGTGGTGTTTTACAACCGTTGCAACGAAGCGGCGGCGCAATTGAAGCCGGGCGATTTTGATTGGGCCGCGATTTTTGCGGGCGGCGTGCGCTGGTTCCACAGCGGCGGCATCTTTGCGGCGCTGTCTGAGACGACCGCCGAACTGATTATCGAAGGGATGAAAGCTGCCAAGGCGGCGGGCGCGGTGACGTCCTTCGATCTGAACTTCCGCGAAAAGCTCTGGAAGATTTCGGGCGGCCATGAGCGCGCCGTCTCGGTCATCGGGCGCATCGTCGAGAACGTGGATGTGTTGGTCGGCAACGAAGAGGATTTGCAAAAGGGCCTGGGCATCGCGGGGCCAAAGGTTGAGGCCGTCGCGGCGACCTCGAAGCTCGATCCGAGCGCGTTTTTCAGCATGATTGATCGGGTCGTTGAGAGGCATCCGAACATCAAAGTCGTTGCCACGACCTTGCGCGAAGTGCATACGACCAGCCGCCACAGTTGGGGCGCGGTGGCCTGGGTCAATGGTCAGGCGCACGTTTCGCTGACTTGCGAATTGGATGTGTGCGACCGCGTGGGCGGGGGCGATGGCTTTGCGGCAGGATTTATTTATGGCTTGTTGACGGGTGAATCGGCGGAAGATGCCTTGAAACTGGGTTGGGCGCACGGCGCGTTGTTGACGACGTTCCCTGGCGACACGACGATGGCGACGGTAGAGCAGGTGCGCGCGTTTGCAAAAGGTGGCTCGGCGCGTATTCAACGGTAGCTGGCGATGCAAGCGGCGAGAGCGTCAAGCTTTCGCCGCTTCTTCAGCCCAGGCAGGCGTGAGACCGTAATACAAAACATCCGGGTCAATATCCGTGCCGTTTTCCCAGCCGATGGTGCTGCCGCTGACTTTGATGGTGCGGAAGATGGCAATGTCATTGCGCATCGGCGCAAAGATCGGGCCGCGCATATAAGGAGCAAGGTCTATTTCTTTTTGCGCTCCGTTCTGAAAGGTGAGGCGCACGTTGAACGCCGTGAGTGGCTCAACTGCTTGTACGCGAACCAGCGGGCCTAAACGACTCATAGTGATAAATGAATTTTCCTATTCACGCATTGGTTTTGCTTCTTGACGGTGTAAGATTAGGCCATCGTCAAATGAACTCTCAAACGTAACTTTATGGCTAATTGTTTTTAGGAGCAAGAATGAATCCGTTAGTAGAACTGCAAAAGCTGGGACAAAGCATCTGGTACGACAACATCCGCCGCGCCATGCTCGACAATGGCGAACTGGCCGCGAAGATCGCCGATGACGATCTGCGCGGGATGACTTCCAACCCGACCATTTTTGAGAAAGCCATTGCGGGCAGCACCGATTACAACGACGCCCTGCGCAAACTCATTGCCGACGGCAAAGGCGTGCAGGAAATTTTCGAAAGCCTCGCCATCGAAGACATTCAACGCGCCGCCGATTTGTTCAAACCAGTTTTCGACCGCACCGATAAAGTTGACGGCTATGTCAGTCTGGAAGTTTCGCCGCTGCTCGCGCACGACACCGAAGGCACGATTGCCGAGGCGAAACGGTTGTGGGCCGCGTTGGGCCGTCCGAATGTGATGATCAAGATTCCCGGTACGCCAGCGGGGCTGCCCGCGATTCGCGCCGTCATTGCGGCGGGCATCAACGTCAACGTGACGATGCTCTTTGCGCTCGAAAATTATGCCGAGGTCGCCGAAGCCTATATTTTAGGACTGGAAGACCGCGCGGCCGCCGGGCAACCAGTTACGGGCATCGCTTCGGTCGCCAGCATCTTTGTCAGTCGCATTGATTCGGCGGTTGACAGCCAGTTGGAATTTCGCATCCGCCGGTCGCCGGACGAAAGCGAGAAGAAAGTCTTGTCTGACCTCTTGGGGCAAGTGGGGATTGCGAACACGAAGCTGATCTATCAGCGTTTCAAAGCCATCTTCCACGGCGCGCGCTTTGCTTCCTTGAAAGCCCTAGGTGCGGGCGTGCAGCGGCCCTTGTGGGCGAGCACCGGCACCAAGAATCCGCAATACCGCGACGTGCTTTATGTCGAGGCCTTCATCGGGCCGGAGACGGTCAACACGGTGCCGCCCGCGACTTACACCGCTTTCCGCGATCATGGGCAAGTGGCGTTGACGCTCGAAACGCATGTGGACGAAGCCAAAGCCACCGTAGCCAAACTGGCCGAGACCGGCATTGATCTGGCGCAGGTTACACAGCAATTGCAGGACGACGGCGTCAAGGCCTTCGCCGATTCGTTTGAGAGCCTGATGTCCAGCATCACCTCGAAACGCGCGACGCTCACCAGCGGCATGAATGATCGTATGACGGCCAGTCTGGGCGAATACGCCGACGCCGTCACGGACGCCATCAATCGCGCGGAGAAAGAACAATGGGTGCGCAAGCTTTGGCGCAAGGATGCCGCGTTGTGGCAGAGCGACGAGCAGCATCAGAAAATCATCAAGAATGCGCTGGGCTGGGTCACGGTGCCGGATTTGCTGGTGGACAACGTGGATGAACTGGCGGCCTTCAGCGCGCGCGTGCGGGGCAGCAATGAAAGTGGGGGCTTCAAACACGTGATGCTGCTCGGCATGGGCGGCAGCAGCTTGTGCCCCGAAGTCTTTCGCCGCACCTTTGGCAAGCAGCCGGGCTTCCCCGAATTGCACGTGCTGGATAGCACCGACCCGGCGACGGTGGCGGCGTTTGAGGCGCGCGTCGAATTGGAGAAAACGCTTTTTGTGGTGGCCAGCAAGTCCGGTTCAACGATCGAGCCGTTGATGTTTTACAAGTATTTCATCAGCCGCCTGCGTGAACTCAAGGGCGACAAGGCGGGCGAGAATTTCGTCGCGATCACAGACCCCGGCACCTTGATGGAGAACATGGCGCAGGGCGATGGCTTCCGCCGCATCTTCCTCAACCCGGCGGATATTGGCGGACGGTATTCGGCCTTGTCATTTTTCGGGCTGGTGCCCGCCGCGTTGCAAGGCTTCGATTTCAAGACCCTGATCGAACGCGCCGAACGCGCGATGCATGCTTGTGCGCCGCCGGTTCCGGCGGCCGACAATCCGGCCGTGCGGTTGGGCGCGGCGCTGGGCGTGTTGGCGCTGGCTGGGCGCGACAAACTGACGTTGACGACGGATGCGCAGATCGCTTCGCTGGGTTTGTGGGTCGAGCAACTCGTGGCTGAAAGCACGGGCAAAGATGACAAGGGCATCGTGCCAATCGCGGGCGAACCGTTGGCCGAGCCGGCGTTGTACGGCAACGATCGCGTCTTTGTGCACCTCAGCGTAGGCGTTGCCGATGCTGAAACGGAAAGCAAGCTGGCGGCGCTGGCGGCAGCCGGGCATCCGGTGATTCGCCGTGTGCTGAACGATGCGCTCGATTTAGGCGAAGAGTTTTATGTGTGGGAAATGGCGACGGCGCTTGCAGGTGTATTGTTAGGCATCAACCCATTCGATCAGCCGAATGTGCAAGAGGCCAAGGACAACACGAAAGCTTTGCTCGAAGAATTCAAGCAGCACGGCAAGCTGAGCGAACAGCCGCTGGCGGCGGTCGGCTCCGGCCTGAAGGTTTACGCCGCTGCCGCCACGATTGAGGCCCTCGGCGCAGGGCATTCGGCTGAAGAGTTCATCGCCGCGCATCTCAAACGCGTTCACGCGGGCGACTATGTTGCGTTGTTGGCGTATTTGCAGGAGACCGCTGGCCACGAAGCCGCGCTACAGGCGCTCCGTGTTCAGTTGCGTAATGCTTTGCATGTCGCGGCCACCACAGGCTACGGGCCGCGCTTCCTGCATTCGACGGGGCAGTTGCACAAAGGCGGCGGCGACAATGGCGTGTTTATTCAGATAACCGCCGACGACCAATCCGATGTGTCGCTGCCGGGTGAGTTATTCAGCTTCGGTGTCTTGAAACAGGCGCAGGCCCTGGGCGATTTTCAAGCGCTGGCCGCGCGCAACCGGCGCGCCATCCGCGTAGATTTGGGTGGCGATGTGGCCGGCGGCTTGCAGACCTTGCTGCAAGTGGCGCAACACCTGCAATGAGGGGGGCCCGCTGTTCTTCGGTTAAGAGTAGGGTGTTATGGAAAAACCCAATGTGGATTTAATCGTATCGGACATAGACGGTACGCTCATAACTTCAGACCACGTCATCACGCCAGCCACCAAGCGCATGGCATTGGAACTGCGCATGAGCGGGATTCATTTGTGCCTGGCCAGTTCGCGCCCGCCGCGCAGCATCAAACCCATCGCGCATGAACTGGGCTTGCGCGCGCCCTTTGCGGCCTTCAATGGCGCGCTGATCCAATTGCCCGATGACCAGATCGTAGCCAGCAGCATTTTGCCACCCAACATCACACAGCGCATCAGGGGGATGGCCGCGCTGCTCGGATTGGATGTGTGGCTTTACGATCAGAAAGAATGGCACGTCAACATGCGCACGCCCTTTGTGGATCGTGAAGCGCAGACCGCCGGATTCATGCCGCGCACAGACGTTTACCAGCAGCAACTCAAACGCGACAACATCAAGCTCACAGTGGTCGGCACGCCGGATGTCGTGTTGAAGGCGCAGGAACGCATTCGTAACGAAATGGGGACGATGGTTGCGGCCTCGCGCTCGAAACCGCGCTTTCTGGATGTGACCGCCTTCGGCTGGGACAAGGCCGCGTTGATAAAACGCCTGGGCAAACTGCTGGGCGTGCCCTATGACCGCATCGCCGCCATTGGCGACGGGCCCAACGATGTCGGTCTTTTCCAGCAGGCCGTGGTCAGCATCGCCATGGGACAGGCGGTGGACAATATCAAACAACAAGCCATCTATGTGACCGCCTCGAATGATGAAGACGGCTGGGCACGTGGGATCGAGCAGTACATTCTGAGGAGAAAACGTTAAATGGCTACGAGGTTGCTAAATCTGCCCCAGGCCAATGTGCGGGCCTATGTGGATGCGGAAGAGCTGGCATTGAAGGCCGCGCATTATTTCGCGCGGCTGGCCGATCAATACGTGGTCGGCGATGGCCTGTTCACCGTGGCGCTTTCCGGCGGCACGACGCCCCAGGCGCTGTTCAAACTGTTGGCGCAAGAGCCATTTTATTCGACCGTACCCTGGTCGGAGATTCATTTCTTCTGGGCTGACGAACGCTGTGTGCCGCCCGCGCACGCTGACAGCAACTACCACGCGGCCTTTGACCTGTTGTTATCGAAAGTGCCCGTCAAGCCGGAAAATATCTATCGCTTTGATGGGGATGACGCTGAACCCGCGCACGCGGCGGAAGTTTACAGCCTGAAGCTGCAGAAATTTTTCGCTTCGGGGTTGGCTGCCAACCGCACCGTCACCGCGCCGATCGCGACCTTCCCGCGTTTCGATCTGGTGTTGCTGGGGCTGGGCGCCGACGGGCACACGGCCTCGCTCTTCCCGCGCACCATCGCGTTGACAGTGCAAGAACAAATCGCCGTGGCCAATTATGTCCCGCAACTCGAACAACGCCGCCTGACCCTGTCGGTTGGCTCAATCAACAACGCGCGCAATGTGACCTTTCTGGTCAGCGGCAAGGACAAAGCCGAGGCCTTGCGCCAAGTGCTGACCGGGCCGCCGCGTCCTGAAGCCTTGCCCAGTCAAATGATCAAACCCGCGAGCGGGACGTTGCTTTGGTTGGTGGATGAAGCAGCGGCGAGTGGCTTGGGCGGGCTGTGAGCTGCCCCGCAGCAATTTGCGCAGGCAGATCAGTGAATGGAGTTCAGTGTGCGTGTGGCGGTTCGGGTGTATTGCCAGTGCCTGGACTCTATGCTACTTTGCACCCGCGTTTGACAACCAAGTCGCAAAAATGAGCGGGGGTAATTCAGTGGTAGAATGCCAGCTTCCCAAGCTGGACGTCGCGGGTTCGAACCCCGTCCCCCGCTCCAATTCTTTTCAGCCGCGCCACCTAAAATTCTTGCTGCAACAGACTGGAACTATCACCCGATTCAAACTGCTTTGCCAGTGTCAGGACATCACGTCCGTGAGGCCGCAACGCGGCGCGCTTTTTATCGGTTACTCCCCCTCAGCGCGGTGTTGCGGCCTTGCTGTTTCTGCGCTCTTCACCACATTGGTCACAATAATGACCGCTTGTTGGGCGGCTGGCTGAAAGCAAGTTCGTAGCCTGGGTGCGCACGGCTTCCAGCCTGCGGGCGTGGCGGCGGACGAACAAACGCTGAAAGGAAACCCTCTGGCATTGTTCCGTCCCTTGCCACGCCCGCAGGCTGGAAGCCGTGCG
>JANOWX010001118.1:0-4771 GCA_031418175.1 Acidobacteriota bacterium
TCCAGCCTGCGGGCGTGGCAGTGGGCATGACAATGCCGAAGGGTTTTCCGCCGGCCTCAATCCGTCTGCTGCCGAGACCGCAGGCTGGAAGCCGTGCGTACCCAGGCTACACCCAGGCTAAGAACCCGCCTTCAGCCAGCCGCCCAGCAAGCGCCCGACTTCGGCCACCATGACGCTGACGTGCCGGTACTGCCCATCATTCAACCAGCGCCAATGATGCGCCAGCCGCAAATACAACCGCAGCTTGTTCAGGTGGGCGTCCGCCGCGCGCAAATGCCGTTGGCGCGTCGTGCCGCTCTGGCTTTGCGCGTCAAAGAGCGCCTCTTGCAAATCGAGCGCAGCGGCGAGCAAGCGTTGCGTCACGGTCTGGCGGTGCAGTTTCGGAAACCGTTCGGCGCGCGGCAGCAGCCACGCCAGCAAATCAAAGGTGCGCGTCAGGATAATCATGTCTTCAGGCATTGCGGATGATTCTCTCTATGCTCAGGTCTGGCATTGGTCGAATTTGCTGCTGGCCTATCGCAAGGCCGCCAAAGGCAAGCGTGGCAAAGGCGCGGCGGCCGGGTTTGAGCATCAACTGGCTGACCGGCTTTTGCAACTACAAGGTGAATTGACTGAATTCAGCTATCAGCCGGGCGCGTATGCGCACTTCATGATTCACGACCCTAAGCGGCGGCTGGTGAGCGCCGCGCCCTTTCGTGACCGCGTCATTCACCACGCGCTCTGCAATGTGATCGAACCGCTGTTTGAGCGCACGTTCATTGCTGATTCCTATGCGAACCGCCTGGGCCTGGGCACGCATCGCGCAATAGATCGTTTGCAAACCTTCGCCCGGCGTTACCGCTATGTCCTGCGCGCCGACATCGTCAAGCATTTTCCTTCGCTCGATCACGAAGTCATGTTCGGCTTGCTCGCCAAAACCGTGCCGGACGAAGGCGTGCGCTGGCTGATCGCACGCATCATCAACAGCGGCGCGGGCGTGCTCACCGGCGAATATGAAATGGTCTATTTCCCCGGCGACGATTTATTGGCCGCCACTCGTCCACGCGGTTTGCCCATCGGCAATTTGACCAGCCAATTCTGGAGCAATGTTTATCTCAACCCGCTGGATTGGTTCGTCACGCGCGACCTGGGTTGCCCGGCGTACTTGCGTTACGTGGACGACTTTTGCCTCTTCAGCGACAGCAAGCGGCAGCTTTATGAATGGAAGCGCGCCTTTGTCGCCTTGCTCGGCGATTTGCGGCTGACCATCCACGAGCCGCAAGCCCAGGTCATCCCTTGCGCGCACGGCATCCCCTGGATGGGCTTCGTGGTTTACCCGACGCAGCGCCGCATCAAGGCGCGCAACGTCGTCAAATTCTCGCGCCGCTTGCGTGACCGCTGGGATGAGTATTGCGCCGGCGAAATCAGCTTTGCCGAATTCGACGCTTCGGTGCAAGGCTGGATCAATCACGTGCGCTATGCCGACACCTGGGGCTTGCGCACGCACGTGCTGGGTCAGGGGTTGGTCTATCGCAAGCCAGATTCGTAAAAATTTTCGACCTGTGCAAGTAAGCAGCGAAGCCTTTGGAGTGCGGCGGCTCGACGCCGCTTTGGTATGCCCCTTGGAATGGGGCAACACCGGCGGTCAAAGACGCCGTGGTTGTCAGTCCGCTTGCTTGTGCGATAGGCCGAAGGGCATACCAAAGCGGCGTCGAGCCGCCGCACTCCAAAGGCTTCGCCAGTCCAATAAGCACAGGCTTCCATTAGTTGTACATGCACAGGTCGAAAATTTTTTGCCTGCGCCCAAAGCGGCGCAGGGGGCTGGTGCATACGCACCTGCGCTTCGCGCACCGCCCCAGGAACAGTGACCAGAGCAAACCTAAGAAGGGGGACTCACCACCACCACCCGAAAACCGGTAATGACGTTACGGTCGCCCGGCGGATTGTCGTAACGATAGACGGCGCGCGCGTCCATCTGAAAGTCGTCCCACGCGCCGCCCCGCAGGACACGGGTTTTATCCGTTCCTAAATTCTCTTTGCGCGCTTCAAGCGTTGGCTTGTCGTAAGTGCTCAAACACCACTCCCACACGTTGCCGCTCATTTCCTCCACGCCATACGGCGATGCGCCTTGCGGATAGATGCCCACGGCGCTGGTTTGCCCGATGGTACTTTCGGTGTTCGCCTTTTTCGTGTCGTACTTGCCTTTGTATGGATAAAGCCGCCCGTCTGTGCCGCGCGCCGCTTTCTCCCATTCAAACTCCGTCGGCAGCCGCAACGAATCAGGCGGCAAGTCAGAGCGCCACGCCAGCCAGCGGCAAAAGGCTACGGCCTGATACCAATTCACCATTTCGCGCGGATGATTGGCATAAGCGTGATCGAAGTATTTGAAATAAGGCTGGCTGATCAGGCAATCATCAGGTTTGGCCGCCAGTCCCGCATACCAACGTTCCTGGCTGGCGCCCTCGGCGTCATCCACAAAGGTTTGGAATTGCGCGCAGGTCACCGGGTAGCGGCTAATTTCAAACGCCTCAAGCCAGATCGTCTGCGGCAGATTATCACTCTCGTCCTTGTGTCCAGATTGAAATTCGCCAGCCGGAATTTTGATGAATTGAAGATCAGGCAAAGCCACACCATTGCGCTGGATGACGCCGACACCTGGCCGATTATCGAGTTGCGCCAGGCCCAGCGCGCGTCCGACCGCCGCGCGCGCCCGCGGTTGCGGCTCGCGTTTCAAATCGGTCAGGCGCGGCAACCAACGGTCGCGCAAACGTGCGCGCGTGGCTTCGGGTGTATGCGCGCCGCTGCGCACGAGACATTGCGCCGCGATTTCGGGATTGGCCTCGGCCAGCCATTCAAGAATTTCGCTGCAATCGTTGTTATAAAGCCCGGCCAGCAGGATGGCGGCTTCTTCCCAGTTGTTGCGCTCCCACCAGCGCTCGGGCGGCCAGAATTTCGCGGCGGGCACTTGCCGCCCTTTGATCTCAAGGTCGAGATATTGCGCGGCGAAGTATTCCTGCAACAGTTGATGCGTGAAGCGCACCTGTTCGCCCAGGCTGAGCAAACTGGCGCTGCCCGCCAGTTTGAGCAACGGTTCATCGCCCAACAGTGAGCGGGCTTCGTCAATGTGCAAAACGGTGGTTGCCTGTTGCGCTTCGTCCGCTTCAGGGGCCAGCCGCCGGGTTTGCATCTCGAACGCGACGCGCGCCAGTTGCTCGATCAAACGTTGGCGCGTGGCGGCGGGAATGGCTTCGCGCCGGTGTTCACGGTTGAGCAATTCGTCCACAAACCATTTGAACAACTCGCCGCGATTTTCAGGCAACTGGTTTTTGCT
Organism: Acidobacteriota bacterium; assembly: GCA_031418175.1. GTDB lineage: Bacteria > Acidobacteriota > Blastocatellia > RBC074 > RBC074 > JACPYM01. Next base: position 3,311 of record JANOWX010001118.1, read on the forward strand.
CTTATAAACGCTGACCAGCATCAGCAGCATGTAAGGATTGCGCGCCAGCACCATCAAACTCGACGGCGTCTCGCGCAATTCCAGCCATTGCCGCCAAAGGCTATTGTCCTTTTCTTTTTGTTCGCGCCACTCATAACCCCACTGCAAGCCTGCCGGTAATTGGTCAGCCGTCCAGAAGACGCGCTCAGGGTCAGCCAGTTGGCCGGTGAACTTTTGCAGAAAGCGGTCGCGGGTGTTTTTGGCTTTGTCGCTGGCGAGCTTCCAGAACAAGGCTTCGCCCGCCACGTCGCCCAGATACTTCGTGGCAAATTCGCGGATGCGCAAGGCATCGAGCGGCGTGATGTTGATGCGATCGAATTTCAGGTCAAGCGTGTAATCCTGCGCGCGGCACGAAACCACGGCCAGCACGCCAGGCTGCGTCTCGATGAAGCTTTGCACTTGCGGATATTTGGCTGGCCGCTGGTCGGTCGGCAATTCGTTCAAGCCATCCAGCAACAACGTGGCGCGCCCGGCTTTGAGCAACGGGTCGAGATAGGCGCCCAACTCGCCCATCTGCGTCGCGATGAAATCTTTTAACGGCTGTTCTGGCTGATCCCACTTGCCCAGGCGCACCAGCAAGGGCAGCGGACGCGCCGGGTCGGCCAAGGCTTCGGCGACCAATTCCGCCGCCAGCTTCCACAACGTAGTCGTCTTGCCGCCGCCCGGTTCGCCCAGCAGCACGGCTTGTTTGAGTTCGCGGATTTTGGCGATGGCGTCTTCAAAGGGCTGGCGTTCTTGCGCCGCATGCTGCGCTTGTCCGTAGGGTAGGAATTCAAAGACGGCACGAATTTCGGCGCGTTGCCGCAACATTTGCGCCGTGCCGCCCAGGGGCGTGTATTTGTATTTGAAGTTGTCCGTATCCAGCAACTCCTCCAACGTCAGCCGGTCGAGATAAGCTATTTCCAGCGCGCGTGACACAGAAGGCTGGCTGGCGGGCGTAACGGCAGGCACGGCGCTACGCGCAGTTGGTGGCGGCAAACAATCGAGCAACCGGGACAAGGCCAAAAGCGGGTCACAATCAAAGAAATTCACTTCGGCCAGGTGGTCAATTAACCAGTAATCATCATCGCGCGGCACGTCTTGCACCAAGACCGGCACGATAAACTTATCGAGTTTGAGCGCGAATTGAATTTCCTTTCGCACCCAAAGGCTTTGCAAGGTCTTGTCTGTGACCACTACCACCAAGGCAGCGGAATTCCGAATCGCCGAGGGAATGGCCTTTCCCCATTGCGCGCCGCCCGGCACACTCGTTGTGTCGAGCCAACAACGATGCCCTGCGCTCTCTAAATCGCGCTTCAACTGTTGGGCAAACTCCGTCCCGCTCTCGCGGTGATAGCTGATAAACACCGTCGAACGGCGCGGGTCAGTCGTAACATTGGGCGGCAACGGTGGCGTCATAAGTGATCACACCTCTTCGTGATT
>JANOWX010001119.1:0-2814 GCA_031418175.1 Acidobacteriota bacterium
TATCCGCGTTCATCTGCGGCAAAATCTCTCCTCCTCGACCTACTACCGAGATTTTAGTGATGTCCGCCCACCGCCAAGGCCTCTTCCAACTGGGGGTCATTGACCGGCAACAGCGAACGCTGGCGCAACTGCCCGACGAACCACCAGAACCAGATGCCGCCCATGCCGAACAGCATGGCGACATACCACCAGATGCCGTCCACAAAATGGTCATTGGCGTGACCGTGGCGGTTTTGGAATTCCGGCACCATCAACCACATCAGATCAAAGAACCGCATGCCCAACAACAAGCAGGCGACCCATTTCAAGCGGTTGGCGTGGCGTTTCAAATCGCGCGAGAGCAGCAACAGGAAAGGCATCACGAAATGCAGCAGGATGACCGCCGCACCCAGCACTCGCCAGACGCCTTTGAAGCGTTCGAGGAACCACGGAATCTCTTCGGGCAAGTTGCCCGACCAGATGATGACCAATTGCGAGAAAGAGAAATAAGCCCAGACCATCACCAGCGCCAGTTGCAGTTTGCCCAGATCGTGAAAGAGCTTAGGTTGATAGACCTGCTCAAAACCAGCGCGCTTGGCCAACGTCACGCAAACCCAGATGATCAGCGCAATCGTGGCCACGCCCCAACCGGCCAGCATCAACATTCCGAAAATCGTCGAATACCATTCGGCGTCCAGCGACATCACCCAGTCAATCGCGGCAAAGGTCAGCGCCAGCGCAAAGGCCAGGAAGCCGGGGCCGCTCCAATCCTGCGAGCTTTGCAAGTAGGCGCGGTCGCCGGTCGCGTCCTGCTTATGCGAATTGCTGCGCAGCTTCGTCGCCAACAGCAGCCAAATCCCAAAATAAATCAGCCCGCGCAGAATGAAGTTGGTCGGCGTCAACCATTTCGCCTTGAAGGCCCAGAGCTTGCTGCCCATCAACTCAGCCAGATGCCCGGTCGGATGCGCCCATTCATACAGCCCGCCGTTGAGCATCCCGTAAATCACCACCAGGAACCCGGCCAGCATCAGCCAAAGCGTGCTCGAACCGGCTTCAAGAATGCGGCGAATCACCAAGCCCCAGCCGCCGCCGCCCAGGTATTGCACCATCAACAGCCCCAGGCAGCCCAGCGAGATGCCGACCCAGAAGATGTAGGCGACCAGGTAAGCTTGCAGCGCCAATTCCTTGCCGCTCGTGGCCACCGCGCCGCCGATGCCGATGAGCAAGCCGAGCAAGCCGACGATCAGCGCTTTGGTTTGAATTCCTCCGAGTTCTGCCGGAGGCGCGTAATTCGCTTTCATTCTTCAGTTCGTCCTTTAGAAAAACGATCAATAGCCGGGCGTCACTTACTTGGCGTGTTCCGCTGGCTTCGCAGCTTCACCGCGTTGCTTTTCAGCCGGTTTCTTCGTCGCGGCTTCGCGCACCTTTGCTTTGTCAGCCTCGGGCAGCGCGTTGAAATCGGCGCGCTGGCTCAATTGCAACACCCGAATGTAGGCCGCGATTTTCCAGCGATCTTCCGGCGTGACCTGACCGGCGTAATCCGGCATCGCCCCAAAGCCGTTGGTCATTACGTCGTAAAAATAACTCGCGGGCGCTTGGCGCAAGCGGTCATCGTGATAGCTCGGCGGCTTTTTGAAACCGCGCAACGCGATCATGCCGTCGCCTTTGCCCAGCTTGCCGTGGCAATGCGAGCAGTTGATGTTAAAGCGCTCTTCGCCGCGATCCAGGATTTCCTGCGTGACCTTGAAGGGGAAGGCGTCTTCGCCTTTGGGAATCACCGTCGGCGTGGGCGCGGTATTCGGGTCGCCCGCGATCACGGCGTTGACGGTTTGGACTTGTTGCGCATTGCCCATCGCGGCGGGCGGCGCGGCTGGATTGGCGGCCAGCGAACCGCGCGCCACCACACCCGCCGGGTACTCACGCATCCCGCCATCGCGGTATGGCTTGTATTTCGGGTTGTCGTGCATGTCTTGCCGGCAGGCGGATAAAGCAAAAGGCAAAAGGCAAAAGGCGAAAATCAAAAAGGAACGCTGCGCGGCGTTTTTTACAGCAGGCAAGGATGCCTGCGCTCCCAGGGGTTTGCCTTTTGATTTCTCAGCTTCGAACATCGCTGACCTCCCGTGCGCCCAGGCTGGCGAGAAACGCGCGCGTGCCGTCGTAACTGTATTTCGGATCGTCCGCTTTGACGCACAGAAAAAACCGATCGGTCGAGGCGCGATTGAAACTCGGCACGTTGAAGACCGGATGATAGGGCTGCGGCAGCTTGTTCATCGAAAGCATTCCGATCAACGCGCCGAGCGAAGCCAGGAGCACCGTGCACTCGAACATGATCGGAATCCAGACCGGCAAGCTCAGCAACGGACGCCCGCCCACGTTGAGCGGATAATCAATCGCCGTCATCCAGTAAATCATCGCAAACCCGCCCAGCAGCCCTAGCAGGCCGCTCACAAACACGACCGGCGCGACCCAGTTTTTGTGGAAGCCAATCGCTTCGGACAACTCTTCGACCGGATAGGGCGAGTACGCGTTGATGCGGCGGTAACCGGCCGCATAAGTCTCGCGCGCGGCGGCGACGGCTGAATTCGGATCATCGAATTCGGCCATCACTCCGTAAATGCCTTTTTCTTCTGGTTTGTTCATAAGCCAGTGGTCAGTAGCGGTTGTGTCAGTAGCCCGACCGTGAGGGAGGGCTTGGCTGATGGGGCCAGCCCTCCCTTCACGGTCGGGCTACTGACACAAACCTTTATCAATCTCCATACGAGGGCGACGGGACGGTGCCGCCGTTGATCTGCTTCTGTTTCTCGGCAACCTTGTCTTCGTCCACTTTGGTTTCGG
>JANOWX010001120.1:0-11711 GCA_031418175.1 Acidobacteriota bacterium
CAACGAGAATGAGCCAGTCGTGCCCGCGCCTGCTCCAGCGTCCGCTCCAGCCGGCTCGCCGACCGGCGCGCCCGCCCAAGCCAGCAATCCGCTGGCTGCTCCGACACTGGCGCCGATGCTGGCTTCGGCAGCCGCGAAAACTTCCGCAACGACTTCAACGGATTCTAAAACGAAGACCGACTGGTCGGGCCTTCGCGGAGCGGCGCGCGACAGCGTCATTCGCGGCGTGCGCATCAACACCAACTGGGCGCAATCGCCGCCCGTCGAGTTGTGGCGCAAACCCATCGGGCCGGGCTGGTCGTCCTTTGCGGTCAACGGCGCGGTCAACGGCGGACGCATTTACACGCAAGAGCAGCGCGGCGAGGACGAGATCGTTTCGGCTTATAACCTGACGACCGGCGAACCGGTGTGGCGGCACCGCGACGCGGCGCGGTTTTGGGAATCGAACGCCGGCGCGGGGCCGCGCGCTACGCCGACGCTCGGCAATGGCCGCGTATACGCACTCGGCGGCACGGGCATCCTGAATGCGCTCGACGAACGCACCGGCTCCGTCGTCTGGTCGCGCAACGCCGCCACCGATACCAAAAAGAAAGTGCCGGATTGGGGCATTGCGAGTTCGCCGCTGGTGGTCGGCGACGCCGTTATCGTAGCGGCTGGCGGGGTACTCGCGGCCTACGACAGCGGCGGCGGCAATCCGCGCTGGGTCGGCCCGGCTGAAGGGTCGGGCTACAGTTCGCCGCATCTGGCGACGATTGGCGGCGTAGCGCAAATTCTCTTGCTGAACGGAGCGGGCGCGATCAGCGTCGCCCCGGCGGACGGCAAGCTGCTCTGGCAGCACGCCTGGAAGAGCGACGGCATCGTGCAACCGTTCGTGATTGGGGGCAGCGATGTATTGCTCGGCAGCGGTTCCAGCCTCGCCGCAGTCGGCTTGCGCCGCATCAGCGTCACGCGCGCCGCCGACAACTGGACGGTCGCGGAGCGATGGACGACGAATTTTTTGAAGCCTTACTACAGCGATTTTGTCGTTCACAAAGGCCACGCTTACGGTTTCGACGGCAGCATCCTTGCGTGCGTTGATCTCGCCGACGGCAAGCGCAAGTGGAAGGGCGGACGCTACGGCCACGGCCAACTCGTCGTGCTGCCCGATCAAGATTTGTTGCTGGTGCTGTCGGAAGAAGGCGAACTGGCGCTGGTGGCGGCGACTTCAGATCAGTTCACGGAACTGGCGCGGTTCAAGGCGATTGAAGGCAAGACCTGGAATCATCCGGTGCTGGTCGGCGATACGCTGTTGGTGCGCAACGGCGAAGAGATGGCGGCGTTTCGGCTGGCGCTCGCCGGGCGCTGACGAAAGTTCCTTAACTTTTGAGGAACGATGCCGCTCAAGCTCAAGGACACGACAAATTGAAATTGAAGCTGTTGGGCTGAAGCGTACAATACCAATATGGCAGCGAAGGACCTCTATCACGAACACGTAAAGACGGCGCTTGAGAAAGACGGTTGGCGGGTCACACACGATCCGTTGGGCGTCAAGATGCTGGGCAAGACGTTACAGATAGACTTGGGCGCGGAACGGTTACTCGCCGCTGAGAAGGGCGCAGAGCGGATTGCCGTCGAGGTCAAAAGTTTCATCGGCGCTTCGCGCGTGCAAGACCTGAAAGAAGCGCTTGGCCCTTACATGCTTTACCGCTCCGCGCTCAGGCGCACCGCGTCAGACCGCAGGCTTTTTCTGGCGGTGCGGGAAGACGTTTACGAAAGTACCTTTGAGCATCCAGAAGGCAAACTTTTGCAGGAAGAGGATGAAATTCACCTGCTGGTCTTTAGCGTGGAAAGAGAGGAAATCGTCAAATGGATAAATTAGAGCAATACCGTGACATCATCGAAAAGGCCTTGCGCGAAGTCGTGCGCTCCACCGAAGGCGCCGAGACCAGCGCCAATGCGAACATTCGTGACAAAGCCGTCTTTGATCGCCGCGCCGATAGTTACTTGATCGTGCGGCAGGGTTGGGATGGCTGCAAACACATCAACTCCGTCGTGGCGCATCTCGAAATTCTCGACGGCAAAATCTGGGTACAGGAAGACTGGCTCGAAGACGGCATCACCGCTGAGTTGGAAGCCGCGGGCATTCCGAAAAGCGACATCGTGCTGGGCTTTTATCCTGCTGATGTGCGACCGCACACCGAATACGCGGTTGCGTGAAGAGGACTGATAACAATGGCGGCGAAAGACACCTATCACGAGCACGTCCGAACGGCGCTTGAGAAAGATGGCTGGACGATCACCGATGACCCGTTCACTATCTCGCTGGAAGAGACGAGCGACAACCTCTTTGTTGACCTGGGGGCGGAACGCTTGATCGTCGCGGAAAGAGCGACGATCAAAATCGCCGTCGAGGTCAAGAGTTTTATCAGCCCTTCCAAGCTGACTGATTTGGGCAACGCGCTGGGGTCGTTCCTGCTTTATCACGACATCATGGCCGAATATGAGCCGGAGCGGACGCTTTATCTGGCGATACGCGCCGATGTTTTTGACACGCTGATTCATCGGGCGTATTGGAATTTGTTGTTGCGTAACCAACGGCTGCGGCTGCTGGTGTTTGACGACCTAACGCAGGAGATTGTGCGATGGATACCTTGAACCGATACCGCGACATCATCGAGTCCGTTTTGGGCGAATACACGCAAATCAAATATGCTTGGGGCGAGTTGCGTTGCAGCCCGTTGTTCGACCGGCGGCACGACAGTTATGCGCTGCTCACGCTGGGCTGGCGGCAACGCAAGCGCACGCATTATTGCCTGGCGCACCTTGAAATCCTTGACGGCAAGGTCTGGATTCAGGCCGACGGCATTGAGGGCGGCCTGGCAACGGAACTGGAAGCTGCCGGCATCCCGAAAGCCGACATCGTTCTCGGCTTCCAGCCCGCCGATGTGCGCCCGTTGACCGAATACGCTGCCGCGTGAGACGGAGGCGGTTTTGCAATGGATAGCTTGAAGGAGGGACTGATGCTGGGCAAGCGCTCCACCGAAAGTTCCACTTCGTTCCAGCAATGGCTACAGCGCCGGAAACAAACGCAACACCCAGCCGCCGCCTGATGATGTTACGCGCGGTTTGGTTTATCGAATCTATTGACAGGCTCTTTGTGCCGGAGGCACGGCGGATATTAGCCGGTGGTGAAGCTTCAGCGGAACCACCGGGAACGTGAGCCGTGACGCCCGCGTCCTGAAGGGACGCAGGACAAGACTGCGCATAAAAACGATGTCTTGTCCTGCGCTCCTGCCGGAGCGCGAGGCGCGCTTACGACTTTATCCCGGTGGTTCCGCTGAAGCTTCACCACCGGCTAATATCCGCCGTGCCTCCGGCACAAAGAGCCTGTCAAATCGTCCCGTTTCACATCAACCGCGTAACATCAGTTCGTAAAATGACTTCGAGAGGTCATAAATTATGCTCACAGCAATTGAAACAACCGGAACCATTGAACCAAACGGAAGAATCGTCATTGACGAAACATTTTCGGTGAACGCGCCGACTTTGGTGCGAGTTATCGTTTTGTTTCCCGAAAGCGAAGATTTGAACGAGCGCGAATGGCTGCAAGCGGCTTCAAAAAACGAAGTGTTCGATTTTCTGAACGACCCGGACGAAGATATTTACTCTTTAAGTGACGGAAAGCCGCTTGACCAATGAAATATAAATCGTGCTTGTGCCGTTAGTGAGAGGTGATTTTATGACAGTGCAAATCAGCGTTAAGCAAGAAACGGCGGTGCGACTGCAAAGCCTGGCGCAGATGCTGGGCCTGAGCGTGGCCGATTATTTAGAAAGGGTCGCCGCCAATTCCTTTCAGCCGACCAATGACTCCTTGGAACAGAGACAGGAAACGATTGGGCAAAGGCTGGAGCGCAAAGGGCTGCTTGGGATCATAGATAGCTCCGCGCCGCTCGAGCCGGATTCAATCCCGCGCCGCGACGCTTTGTTTGAAATGATTGCTGACAAGCTCAAGCAACAAGGGATAACCGCTCCGTGATTTTGCCATGACTTTGATTGACACCGCCCCAATGATCGCCCTGGCCGACAAAGGGCAACGAACGCACCCGGAATGCCGGGCGGCAGTGGCGCAGCTTTCAGGCGCGCTGCTTACCACGTGGGCTTGTTTTACCGAGGCGCTTTATTTTTTGCACGGCCTGCGCGGATGGCAGGGACAAGACGCGCTTTGGCAGTATGTGAAAGCGCAGGAAATTTTCCTTCACTCGCCGACAGAAGATGAGCCATTGCGCGCCTACGAGTTGATGAAGCAATACCATGACACCCCGATGGATTTTGCCGACGCTTCGCTGGTCGTGCTGGCCGCAAACGCGCGGGCTGCGCAAGATCATCACCGCCGATGCTGATTTCTTCGTCTACCGGATTCACGGCAAAGATTCCTTTGAGGTGGTAAAGATCGATCTTTAGCCGCGTTCCGGCTGGCGCTGGCGGGGCGCTGACAGAGTTGCTTTCGCCAACCGTCGAGGGGCCGTCCAATTGAATGTTCGGCTGCGCGCACAACCGAGACATCGCGGGGCTCTACCAAAGGGCAATTAAGAAGGATTCTCATCATGAAAACAAAACTCCTTTCCGTTTTGCTGACGTGCTTTGTCGCCTATTTCGCAGTCGCCGCGCAACAGATTGCGCCTTCTTTCAAACCAGTCATTCCCAAGACTTATGACGATGCCGAAACCGCGACTTGGCATTTGCCGCTGGCGTTGGCGAAAGTCAGCCCTTCTTTTCTCACTTCGTCTTACTTCTACGCGCGCAAAGTGCGACCAATCTATCGCAGCTATCCCGTATACCATCCCGACCGTGAGCCAGCCGGGTATTTGGAGAAACTCAAGAGCCTTGAGCCGGAAGTGATTTGGGACGACGCTGGCAAGCGGCCCAAGCTGGAAACCGAAGCAGACTGGATTCGTGCAGGCGAATTGGTTTATGACGCCTCCCTCTGGTCGCAACCGCTGTCGGAGGTGCCACACTACCGCGATCGTGAGTTGCTGAAGCGTGTCGAAATGCCCGTAGCCGCTGACGGCTCACTGCCCGGCCTGAGTTATGTGATCAGTAAGAAAGGGCAACTGGAATTGGGGATGACCAGTTGTGGCACGTGTCACACGCGAGTGCTCCCCACTGGCGTCACGATCAAAGCCACACAGGGAAACTTCCCAGTGGCGCGGATTGAGGCGACTGAAACCCACGCCTCGAAACCCGGCGATGAAGCCAGGCTGCGGCAGGGAGCTTTCGCGTATCACGGCACGCCCTGGTTCACGACCGGCCCCAACGCGAAGTTGCTGGAATGGACGATGGAACAGTTCGTACAAGCCAGTGAAGCTTGCCCACCCGGCGTTTACCCGAACCACAACGGCGGGCTGCTCACACCAGCGCGTGCCGCTGAACTTCGTGGCATCAAGACGCGCCGCTACATGGACAGTACAGGACATATGCGCCATCGCGGCCCGGCTGATCTGATGCGGTTCAGCGACTTTCATCAATCAGGCTCGATTTATGCGAGTTTCGGCGCATTTCGTCCCCAGACAATTCCCGATCCGGAAACGCGGGGGCGTTACTCGGATGAGCAGGTTTACGCGCTCGCGCTCTATGTTTATTCGCTCAAGGTGCCGCCCAACCCCAATCCGCCGGAAAAAGCGTTGGTAGCGCGCGGACGCGCAGTGTTCATGGCGGCGGAGAATCGCTGCGCCACCTGTCACGACCCTCGTCAGGGATATACCAATAACAAGCTGACCCCTGCTGTTGGTTTTGTCGTCCCGGCGAATCACCCGGAGAAGGAACACATCATGCCGTTCTCCGTTGGAACCGATCCGACATTGGCGATGCTGACGCGCAAGGGGACGGGGTTCTACAAAGTTCCAACCCTGTTGGGTCTCTGGTATCGCGGCCCGTTTGAACACAACGGCTCTGTCGCCACGCTGGAAGACTGGTTTGATCCTCGCCGTCTGCGTGATGATTACGTGCCCACCGGCTGGAAAGGCCCGCCCGGCACAAAGACGCGCGCGGTGAAAGGGCATGTATTCGGGTTGGATTTGTCACTAGATGATCGCAAGGCACTGATCGCATTTCTCAAGACGCTGTGAGGCGCCACTCAAACTGCTGAAAGCGTTGTTATGCAAACTCGAATCACACTGCTGCTCTGCGTCTTACTCGTTATGCCAGCATTCGCGCAAACCAAACCCCGCGCGCGCGACCTCGGCGTCCCCTTTGACGGCACGCCCGGCGCGCGCAACGCCATCACCGACGTCGCCGGTGTCGAAGTCGGCCACAGCACGCTGATTGCCGGCGCGGGCAAATTGCAGGTAGGCCGCGGCCCCGTGCGCACGGGCGTGACGGCGATTCATCCGCGCGGCAAAAGCTCGAACGATCCGGTGTTTGCGGGCTGGTTCTCGCTCAACGGCAACGGCGAGATGACCGGCACGACCTGGATCGAAGAGTCCGGCTTTCTGGAAGGCCCCGTGCTGATCACCAACACCAGCAGCGTCGGCGTAGTGCGCGATGCCGTGCTGGCCTGGCACCTCAAACGCGGCGGGCAAACCTTGCAAGCCTGGGGGCTGCCCGTCGTGGCCGAAACCTACGACGGCTGGTTGAACGACATCAACGGCTTTCACGTCAAACCCGAACACGCCTGGGCCGCACTCGACAACGCCAGCACCGGCCCGGTTGCCGAGGGCAATGTCGGCGGCGGCACCGGGATGATCTGTTTTGAATTCAAAGGCGGCATCGGCACCGCGTCGCGCAAACTGGGCGCGCGGCAGGGCGGTTATACCGTGGGCGTGCTGGTGCAAAGCAATTTCGGCCTGCGCCACCAACTGCGCATTGCGGGCGTGCCGGTCGGCGAAGAGATTACGGACGGCGCGTTTCGTCCGCGCGAAACCGGCTCAATCATCATCGTCGTAGCCACTGATGCGCCGTTGCTCGCGCATCAATTGAAACGGCTGGCGCGCCGCGCGGCGTTGGGCCTGGCGCGCACGGGCAGTGTGGCGGGCAACGGTTCCGGCGACATCTTCCTCGCCTTTTCGACCGCCAATCCAAAGGCGTCTGCGGCTACGGGCGTAGCGCAACTGGCGATGTTGCCCAACGAACGGATGGGCGCGCTGTTTGAAGCGACCGTGCAAGCTACCGAAGAAGCCATCATCAATGCGCTGGTCGCGGCGGAAACGATGACCGGCGTAGACGATCACAAGGTCATCGCCTTGCCGCACGACCGCTTGCGCGAAGTGCTGAAGAAATACAACCGGCTGTCACCCCGATGAATGATTCCCAAATCCAATTGCGGCGCGATCTGACGCTGACCAATGCCACCGCGCTGGTCATCGGCACGATCATCGGCACGGGCATCTTTCTGAAGACCGCCGTGATGACGCAGCAATTGGGCAGCCCCGCGCTGGTGCTGGCCGCCTGGGGCGTAGCGGGTTTGCTCACGCTGGCGGGCGCGTTGACCTTTGCCGAACTGGCGGCGCTGTTGCCCGAAGCGGGCGGCGAATATCTTTACCTGCGCACTGCATACGGCGATGCGCCCGCGTTCCTGTTCGGCTGGACACGCTACGTCGTGGGCGGCAGCAGCGTGGCGGCTTACGGTTCAGCCTTTGCGATCTTCCTTTCGGCGCTGCTGCCATTCAACCACGTCTGGGTCACGCACACCTTTCAACTTTTCGGCCAGCAGATTCATTGGCAATTCGGCACGCGGCAAATCGTCGCGGTCGTGGTGATTCTATTTTTCGCCACGATCAATTGCTTTGGCGTAGCTTTCGGCGGGCGCGTACAAACGCTGCTAACCGCCGCCAAAGTCGCGGGCATCGGCGTCATCGTGGCGGGTGTGTTTTTCTTTTCCGCCAACGGCAGTTGGGCGCATTTGCAAGCCGACCCAACCACACAATTGGCTGGGCAACCCGTCGCCGGGTTGTCGGCGTTTGGCGCGGCGATGTTGGGCGCGTTGTGGGCCTTCAGCGGTTGGCAATACCTGCCGATGGCGGCGGGCGAAGTGCGCGAACCGGGCCGCAACCTGCCGCGCGCGATGATCAGCGGGATGCTGGTCGTGCTGGCAGTGTATTGGCTGTTGAATCTGGCTTACTTTTACGCGCTGCCATTGAATGAAGTGCTGACGGCCAATTCGACCAAGTACCCCAGCGCGCCATCGGTGGCGGCCAAAGCGGCGCAGACGTTTTTGGGGCCGACGGCGATTGGCTTTGTCACGGTGGCGTTTTTGATCGCGGTGGGAGGTTCGCTCAACGGCGTGTTGCTGTCGTGCGCGCGCGTGCCGTTTGCGATGGCGCGCGATGGCTTGTTTTTCGCGCGCTTCGGCAGGCTGGGCGCGAGTTCACACGTACCCGCGTGGTCGGTGATGCTTTACAGCCTGTGGGGCTGTCTGCTGACGGTTTCGGGCACCTTCGATCAACTGAGCAACCTGGCCGTCTTTTCGTATTCGATTTTCTGGATGCTGACAGCGACGACGGTTTTCGCGCTGCGCCGCCAGATGCCCGACGCGCCGCGCCCTTACAAAACCTTCGGCTACCCCGTCGTGCCGGGGCTGTTTGTGTTGGTGGCGTGCTGGTTGATCGTCAATACGCTGCGCACCAATCCCGTCGAGGCAGGCACGGCGCTGTTGCTGATGGCGCTGGGGCTGCCGCTTTATCTTTACTTCCGCCGCCGCAAACGGTTGTCAAGATAACGGACATCTACCGCCGCAATTCCCAAGTAGTAGTTGAAATGGTGCCCTATTCTTGACCCTATCTCGCTGGCTCACCCATAATCCAGATCATGCCAGACAAAAAACGCCTCTTTCTCGTTGATGGAATGTCGAACATCTTTCGCGCGTTCTACGCCATTCGTGGCCTGTCGAACTCGAAGGGGATGCCGACCAATGCGATCTATGGGTTCACGGTGATGTTGCGGCGGCTGGTGACGGTTTATAAACCCGATTACCTGGGCGTCGCGCTCGACACGCCGGAGCCGACCTTCAGGCACGAGCAGTTCGCCGCTTACAAGGCGCATCGCCCGGAGATGCCGACCGACCTGGTCTCGCAACTGCCCTACATGGATCGCGTGTGCGAAGTCTTGCGCGTGCCGATGATCAAGCTGCCGCGTTACGAGGCCGACGACATCATGGGCACGCTGGCGCGCAAGGCCGCCGAACAAGGGCTGCAAGCCGTCATCGTCACAAATGACAAAGACCTTTGCCAATTGGTGCGCGACCCCGACATCACGATCCTGCGCGTAGACAGCAAGCTCGGCGAAATCTTCCTCGATGAAGCGGGCGTCAAGACCAAGCTGGGCGTGCGTCCCGCTCAGGTGGTGGATTGGCTGGGCTTGATGGGCGACGCGGTGGATGGCATCCCCGGCGCGCCCGGCATCGGCGAGAAAGGTGCGATTGGTTTGCTGGAACAGTTCAGCCACATTGAGGACGCGCTGGCCGGTTGGGAGCAGGTCAAGAAGAAAACCTACCGCGAATCGTTGCGCGACAATGCCGAGCAGATTCGCATGTCGCGTGAGTTGGCGCGCATCGAAGTTAATGCGCCGCTTGAACTCGATCTGGATGCGCTGGTGCTGGAGCCGCCGGATGTGGGCAAGGCTTATGCTTTGTTCAGCGAATTGGAATTCGGGCAATTGACGCGCGAGTTTGCGGCGGGCGCGCAGGCGGCGAGTCAGGCGGCAACGCCGGATGGGACGGCGGCAAAACCGAAAGAGGCTGAGGTGCACTACCGCACGTTCAGCACCGTCGAGCAATTGCGCAAATACGTCAAAACGCTATACAACGCCGACCGTTTTGCCTTTGCGTTGAGCGAAGAGAAAGGCGCGGACGGCCTCAATATATCTAGGCCGCAACTGGCGGGCGTGGCGTTCTCACTCGCGCCGCAGACGGCGGACTATTTCGATCTGGCCACGTGCGAAGACCGCGCGGCGGCGGTCGAGTTGTTGCGCGAAGCCTTTGACAACGGTTTGATCGAAAAGACGACACACGATTGGAAACACGCGCTGCACCTGCTCGCCCCGCTCGGCATCACGCCCGAAGCCGTCACCGACGACACGTTGTTGCAAGCCTATCTGCTCGACCCTGAACGCGCGAAATATGAGTTGCTGGATTTGCTGACGCATCACGGCGGCGGCCAGGCGCTGCCGAATGCCGAGCATCCCAACGCGCAAAACGCCGATTTGACGGGGCGCGTGTGCGATCTGCTCAGCGCCAAGATTGAAGCCGACAAGCTGGGCAAGGTTTACCACGAGATTGATTTGCCAGTCGTGCCGATTCTTTACGAGATGGAGCGCGCCGGGTTTCGCGTAGACACCGCCGTGCTCAAAGACATCTCGCAATTCATGGACGGCGAACTCGAACGGCTCTCGCAGCAGATTTACAACCTTGCCGGACGCGAATTCAACATCGGTTCGCCCACGCAATTGGGCGACATTTTTGAAGAGTTGAATTTCGAGGTTTCGCAACGCACCAAGACCGGCAAAATTTCGACCGGCCGCGACGTGCTTGATGAATTGGCCGAGAAATACGAACTGCCCGGCCTCGTCATCGAACACCGCGAGATCATCAAACTCAAGGGCACTTATGTTGACTCCTTGCCGTCATTGATTGATCCCGCCGACGGGCGCGTGCACACGACGCTCAATCAAACCGTGGCCGCGACGGGCCGTCTGTCGTCCACCGATCCCAATCTGCAAAACATTCCCATCCGCACCGAACTGGGCCGCCGCATCCGCCGCGCCTTCATCCCGGCGGAAGGCTGCGTGCTGCTTTCCGCCGACTATTCGCAAATCGAATTGCGGTTGCTGGCGCACGTCACACACGACCCGGTGATGCTCGAAGCCTTCCGCACGGGCGAGGACATCCACACCCGCACGGCGCGCGAAGTCTTTGGCGCGCAAACGCCGGAAGAGTTGAAAGACAAACGCCGCGTGGCGAAGATCGTCAACTTCGGCATCGCCTACGTGATCGGCGCGTTCGGCCTGGCGCAACGCGTCGGCATCTCGCGCGCCGAAGCGAAGAAGGTGATCAATGATTACTACGCGACATACAAAGGCGTGAAGCGGTTCATGGATGAATTCCCCGAACAGGCGCGCCAAGAGAATAATATCGTGCGCACGATCTACGGACGGTTGCGGCGCATCCCCGACCTGGCGAACCGCAACGGCAACCTGCGCGCGCGCGCCGAACGCGAGGCCGTCAACATGCCGATGCAGGGTTCGGCGGCGGACATCGTCAAGCTGGCGATGATCCAAACCAACGAGGCGCTGCGGCGCGCGCGGTTGCACGCCAAGATGATCTTGCAGGTGCACGACGAATTGGTGTTTGAAGTGCCGGAAGCGGAAGTCGCGCAAACCGGCGCGGTGGTGAAGGCGGCGATGGAGGGGGCGGCGGCGTTGGACGTGCCGTTGGTGGTGGAGGTGGGCGTGGGAAAGAATTGGATGGATGCGAAACCGTAGCCTGGCTGCGTAAAACAAACTTTGAGAGGAAACTACAAATGGCACTGAATGAAAAAAAACGGCAACAAAAACTTGCCAAAAAGAAAAACCGGCGCAAGGAGCTGGTCAAAGCCGCGCGGCAACAAATGGCCGGCGCGTATAACTTCATGGCCGATACGGCGCGGTTGGCGCGCATCGCCGCCGCGCCGCTTCACGAATGCCTGGCGCCAAAAGGCATTTTCCAGGCCGGCATTGGCAACGTGATGATCAGCCGCAAACTG
>JANOWX010001121.1:0-4324 GCA_031418175.1 Acidobacteriota bacterium
CCGTCAGACGCGCCGGTTGAGATGTCGGCAAGCTCGGCAGCGTCCACAGGCGACAATCCGAAAACGATCACGTTCATCCACGCAACCTCTTCCGCCGTCGCCGTCCCGGCGTTCCACTTTTCGATCAGTTCTCTTTTTTCGGGCGTGTCCACTGAAATCATCAATCAACCCCCAAACGCCGGCGGATAGCGTCCCACTCGCGCCGCCGTTTCTTTCCCGGCTTACGTTTGCCCGCTGGCGTCGGATGCATCCGCAGCGGCGGATCAGGATGGCGGCAGTAACCATTGCCCAGACGATGCGGGAACTTATACGCCCGACACGTGCAGGTTGGCGCGGCGCGGCGTTTCTCAACCGGCGGCTCTGCTTCAAGTTCGGCATTCGTGCGCCGCTGCTTGTACAGATGGCTGGCGCAAAGCTGTTCGGGCGCATTCCAGACGGCGAACCCTTTGCAACGTTCGCCCGCCTTCGTGATGGCCGTGCAGCGGCGCAACTCTTCGTAGCGGACTTCGGCCTCCGCCCCATTGGCGACGATGGCTTTCAGCAATTCGGTTATTTCCGAGTCGAATTTGAACTGCATGTGGTGTTTGGCAACGTCCAGTTGCAACTTGTACCAACTTTCAGGGGCAACTCACCGCCGTTGGTCTGACAGGGCAAACGTACAAGATGACCGGTGGCATCATTGCGCCGCCGAAATACTCGGCATTGAACTGCTCCCACCCCCGATGCATGTCCCGCGTCTCGTTGTAGACTTTTCTGAAGGTGGTCTTTGTGCGCTCAATGGCCGCAGGCTCCCCTCGCATCAACTCTTCGATGACGCGCACCTGATTGACCGTTAATCCGTCTTCAATCATTTTTACCATTCCCGATTTTGCGTTTAGAGGCCCGTGGTTACTTTGGCCTATGCCCTACAGCCTGTCGTGGGCGAATCGTGCAGGGAAGGCGGCCAAGCGCGAAGTTGCGCCGCCATTCCCGCCAAGAGGGTCAGAGTTCCGTCCGAAGTTGTTCAAGCAGGTTTTCGGCGAAGCCTTCGCCCGGATGTTCCTGTTTGACGATTAACGCGCCTTCGACGCGCCCGGCGAAGCGGAGCAAGTCTTTCCGGCCGGTATCGCTGCCAGCCTCGAGCTCGCGCTGTTTAGCGGCCAGGGTGTGACGGCCTTGCGCCGCGTGGTATTGCGCGCGCGCCGGTTCGGCCTGAGCGCGGCCCAGCGCCTCTTCGGCAATGGCAAAGAGGTCTTGCGCAGTAGTTGAACTCATGGGTTGCTTTCCTTTCGGTTAAGTTGGTTGATGCCTAAAACGGGCTTGTTTTGCTTTACCCGTTTCGCCTGAGCGCCTTTTGC
The DNA here is from genome assembly GCA_031418175.1 of Acidobacteriota bacterium. Taxonomy (GTDB): domain Bacteria; phylum Acidobacteriota; class Blastocatellia; order RBC074; family RBC074; genus JACPYM01. The sequence continues at coordinate 1,338 of JANOWX010001121.1, forward strand.
GCGCCCTCTGCCGCGCGCGTCGCGAGTTGCGCCTGCGTGGCTTGCGGCACGTTGCCGCCGTGCGCCGTGATGTGGAAGTTCTGATTGATAATCGGTCGTTGTTGCGGTTGCGCCGCCGGCGTGTTCCGGTCGCGCAACGCTTCGCCTGGTTCACCCGCCAGCCGCAAGGGCCCGCCGAAATCCGCCAACCGGAAGCTCGGCTCGTTGCCAACGTGGCCGCCCATTGCAAACGCTGGCAGGCGCATCTCGTTCACGCGGTCAAAGAAACCCCTGCCGTAACGATTCACCGCTGCCGCCTGTACGACGTACTCGCCGTGCGATAGCCGCGCCGGGATTGAATCGGACGTGCCGCTCCCTGGGCCACTGACCGCGCCGCCACTGGCCGCGCCCAGCGAGGGGATCGTTAGTGCGAAACTGCCCAGGCCCGACAATCCGCCACCACCGAAGCTGCTGAATAAATTCTTGAGCAGATTGCTGACGATATTGCCGAGCAGTTCACCAAGTGAGCCAGCCTGCCCACCTGTTGCGGCCAGGAAAAATTCTTGCGCCAGGCTGTTGAAAAAGTCTTTCGCCAGGTTCGCCAGCGCGTCCTTCCAACGGCCTTGCCCTTCAAAGATCGAACCGATCAAATCGTCAAAGTCCTGTCCAAGCTGTTGCCCGATGCCGCGCATACGCTCCTCGAATCGTTGCGTTTCGCCGGCAACCCGGTCTTGTTCGGCTTGTTCGCGTTTGCGCGTGTCCACGCCCTGCGCGACTTTCAGCACGTTTCGCACGCCCGCGCTCGCCATATCGTGGCCCGCCAACGACAACTCGCGGAATGTGTTCAGGTAGACCGAAGCGCTTTGATTGAGGCGCTCCAGTTCGGCGTTGAGATTCCCAGACACGGCGTCAAGCTGTTCGGTCGCCTGGGCAGCCTTGATCGCCGCATCGGCAGATTGCGCGCGGGTCAGAACGATCTGCTTTTCGATAGAATTCAGTCCGGCAAATTCCTTGGTTAGGTCGCCCACGGCCAGCCGCTGCTCATTGGTCAGCTTCAACGCCGGGCGGCTGTCTTCAATGGCATTGCGCAGCGAGTTGTAGGCTTCAGCCGCTTTCAACACGCCTTGCGCAATGCCGTCATCAAACGGCACCAACGGAAGCTCCCGGTTTTGCTTTTGCAGAGCATCGTATTTTTGCAGCGCCTGCAGTTGCCCAAGTTCGCCGGTTGGCCCCTCATCAAACAACGTGCGGCGCAGCGTGATGAGTTGCTGCAGGTTGTCGCGCGCCTCTTCCGCCCCAGCCACGGCCAGGCGCAACTGATACTCCCGGCTTGAAGCGTTGCCCAGATAGGCAATCTCGCGATTCAGTTCGGCAAGCTGTTGCGACAGCCGGGCGGCTTCCGTGATTTCTGCGGCACGCCCACCGGCGCCGCGTCCGCCGCCGCCGCCGGTCAACTTCGGCACGCCTGCCCCGAACGGATTCGGCCTTGGCAAAGGCTTCGGCCTATACCCGCCCGGCACGGTGCGATAGGCCGGCGTCCGCATATCGGTCAACGGGTCTGGCGTGTCGGGCGCAAAGTCCGTGGCCCGAATGCGCGCACGTTGGGCGCGTTCATCGGCTTCCTTGCGCAATTTCGTCGTGTAGGGGCTGCCGCCATCTTGCAACAGCGTTCCAGCCGCCACGCCCGCCGCAGTAAGCCCCGCGCCCACCGCCGCCAGACGGCCCAGCGTCAACGCGCCAATTGCCGCCTGCAAAGCGCGCGCACCGCTGGTCAAGCCGCTCACAGCGATGGTTACGTTCGCAATTGCGCTGAGCGTTGGCCCGGCGGCAAGAGCAACGGCCGTGATGCCCAGCGCGGCGTTTTGCGCTTCCGGGCTGAGCTTGTCGAAGGCGGCGGCCGCCGCTTCGATCTTCGGCGTGAGCTTTTCGAGCGCGGGCACGGCCACGCGCAAAATTGCCGTGCCAATCTTTACCCCCGATTGCTGCGCCGCATCGCTCAGATTGTCGAACGTGTTGCGCGCGCCGCCGCCCGCCTTCGGCAGCTTTTCCAACTCGACAACCATTCGCTCAACGAATTGCTTACCGGTGATGCCCAGCTTCTGAATGTCTTCGGAGCGCGCCGAGCCGAAGGCCGCAATCATCAGTTTTTGGAACTGCGGCAGCCGTTCGCGGATTTGGTTGATCTCTTCCTGCAGCGGTTGTGCGCTGGTTGCCAGTTGCGTCAGGGCGAGATTGATGCCGTCCAGTTCGGCCTTGCCCTTGCCCACGCCGGCGAGCGCGTTGCCAAAGGCTTTCAGGCTGCGTTCGGCGAGTTGCGCAGAGAAACCCGCCGCTTGCAGGTTGACGCTGCCCTCGATTACCTGTGAAAGCCCAAGGCCCGGTAGCTTGGCAATCTGTTCCAACCGCGCAAGCTGTGTCGCGGCTTCCGTCGCTGATCCCGTGGTTGTTTCGAGTGCCTGTTTGAGCGAGTCGAAATCCACGGCGGATTTGACCGCCGCCCCGCCCAACAGGGCCAGCGGTGCTGTTAATCCAATCGTGAGTGACCTCCCTGCGCCCTGAGCCGCGCGCGCCAGGGCGGCGGTGTCAAAGCGCGGCGTCGGCACCGTCAGCCGCGTGTTGGCGAAGGTGGACTTCAGGCTGGCCGCCGTCGCCTTGCCCTTGCGGTCGGCAGCCGCCAGTTTGCGATTGAAGTCGGCGTCTTGCGCCGTGATGAGTGCTGTCAGCCCTCCAATTTCCATAGTAACTACCTCCTCGCCGCCTCGCGCGCGGCTCTATAGTTAGCGCGCCGCTGCAATTCCAGTTTCGACTTGCTGCGCGCTTCCGGCACGACTTGCAGTAATTGCAAGTCGCGCCAGTCCAGCCCCCGAATCACGTCCGGGGGCCAACCCGTTTCAAGCGCAAGCTCGATCACCTTCACGTCATGATCAAGCGGCTCCCCTAACTGCTGCCCCTCAAGGTAGCGCATTCCAATCGCAGCTAGGGTTGCTTGGGGTTTGGGTTCGCATCCC
>JANOWX010001122.1:0-10298 GCA_031418175.1 Acidobacteriota bacterium
CAGCCCTGCCTGCGGTAAAAGACGCTGCGCAGCGTTCCTACTACCGAACATCGCATTGACCGAAAAAAGGAATAAGGAAGCTACGCGGCTTCTTTCACCGCAGGCAGGGACGCCCACGCTCCCAGGGGCTTTCAGCCTTTATGATTCCCGGCCAGTCGTGTAGCCTTACGCCAGCAATCCGCCAGACACAATCGTCAAATTCACAGGCATCTTTTTCAGGAGCATCAGGCAATGAAAATGAATTCTCTGCGCACGTTTCTGCTCGTTGGTTTGGGCTGTCTTTGGGCGCTCAGCGTTTTGCCCACGGGCCAGGCGCAACAGCAGGCGCCGTTCGATGTCAAAGCCCGTTACACCAAGACCGAATACCAGCTTGCCATGCGCGATGGCGTCAAACTGTTCACGTCGGTCTATGTGCCGCAAGACACTTCGCAAACTTATCCCATGATGATGCAGCGCACGCCGTATAGCGTCGCGCCGTATGGCCCGACCGTGTACCGCACGGCGCTCGGCCCCTCACCGTTATTTCAGAAAGAAGGCTTTATCTTTGTCTTTCAGGACGTGCGCGGGCGCAACATGTCCGAAGGCGATTTTATGTGGATGAAGCCTTTCAAGCCGAAGAAGACCAGCGCCAAAGATACCGACGAAGCGACCGACACTTACGACACGATTGAGTGGTTGCTGAAAAATATCCCGAACAACAACGGCCGCGTAGGCATGTGGGGCATTTCGTATCCCGGCCATTACGCGGCGCAGGCCTTGATTGATCCGCATCCGGCGTTGAAGGCCGTCTCGCCGCAAGCCCCGATGGCCGACAACTGGCTGGGCGATGATATGCACCACAACGGCGCGTTGTTTTTGCCGCACGCCTTCAACTTCATCATCAACTTTGACCGCCCACGCACTGGGCCGAGCGTGCCAGCGGGCGGGCCGCGTTTCGATCACGGGATGCAGGACGGTTATAAGTTCTTTCTGGAAATGGGCGCGCTGCCCAACGCGCAAAAGTACATGAAGAACGAAGTCAGAATCTGGAACGAATGGATGGAGCACGGCGATTACGACCAATACTGGCAGGCGCAAAACGTCCCGCAGCATTTGAAGAAGGTCACGCCCGCCGTGCTGACCGTCGGCGGCTGGTTCGACGCCGAAGACGTGCAAGGGCCGCTCGCCATTTATCGCGCCATCGAAAAGAACAATCCCAAAGCCTGGAATGTGCTGGTCGAGGGGCCGTGGTGCCACGGTTGCTGGGCGCGCCGCGACGGCACTTCATTGGGTGGCGCGAATTTCGGCTCGAATACCTCGGCGTTCTATCAGGAGAACATCGAGTTTCCGTTTTTCATGTTTTTCCTGAAAGACAAAGGCGAGATGAAATTGCCTGAAGCGTATGTCTTTGAGAGCGGCTCGAATCAATGGAAGACCTATGCCGAGTGGCCGCCGAAAAACAGCGCGCTGAAGCAGTTGTATTTGCACGCGAACGGCAAGCTGGCTTTCACGCCGCCCAGCGAAGGCGCGGCGTATGACGAATACGTCAGCGACCCGGCCAAGCCGGTGCCGTTTCAAAACCGCATCTCGACGGGGATGAATTACGAATACATGACCGACGACCAACGTTTCGCCGCCACGCGGCCCGATGTGCTGGTGTACCAGACCGAGGTCTTGGCCGAAGACGTGACGATCAGCGGCGAGTTGTTGGCCGAACTGTTCGCCTCGACCACCGGCACCGATTCCGATTTCGTCGTGAAGCTGATTGACGTGTATCCCGACCGCGCCACAGGTGGCACTGTGGATGCGAGCATGAACGGCTATCAAATGCTGGTGCGCGGCGAACCGATGCGCGCGAAGTACCGTCACAGTTGGGCAAAACCCGAAGCGTTGAAACCCAACGAAGTCACCCGCATCCCGTTTGCCATGCCGGATGTGAATCACAACTTCCAGAAAGGGCATCGCATCATGCTGCACATTCAGAGTTCGTGGTTTCCTTTAGTAGACCGCAATCCGCAGCGGTTTTTGAACATTTACCAAGCCAAAGACAGCGACTTTCAAAAGGCGACGCAGCGCATTTACCGCTCGGCGAAGTTTCCGACGAGTGTGAAGGTGAATGTGCTGAAGTAGGGTTGGGCAACAAGAGCATGGAGTTCAGGCTTCAGCCTGTCTGGCGCGCGCAGCGCGCCCAAGCAGCCTAAAGGCTGAACTCCATGCTCTTGTGTCGCGAGTTGTGTTTTCCAAGAGGGTTACAGTTATGACGCTCCGCATCATCGCCTTCGGTGCACACCCTGACGATTGCGAATTGAAAGCCGCCGGTGTGGCCGCCAAATGGGCCGCCGCCGGGCATCAGGTCAAATTCGTCGCCACCACCAACGGCGACGTAGGCCATTTCGCCACGGCGGGCGGCCCGCTGGCCTTGCGGCGCACCGCCGAAGTGAAGCGCTGCGCCGAACTGTTGGGCATCACCACCGAAGTGCTCGACATTCACGATGGCGAGTTGCTGCCGACGCTGGAAAACCGCCGCACCATCGCGCGGCTGATACGTGACTGGCAGGCCGACGTCGTGCTGTGCCATCGCACTTGCGATTATCATCCCGATCACCGCTACACCGGCGTGCTGGTCGAAGACGCGGCGGTGCTGGTGGCCGCGCCCTTCTTCGTGCCCGATACGCCGCCGTGCCCGCGCAATCCGGTGATCCTGTATTACTCGGATGTGTTTCAGAAACCGTACCCGTTCGATCCGGCGATCATCGTCGGCGTGGATGAAGTGATCGAAAAGAAAGGCGCGTGCATCGAGTTGATGCCGTCGCAGTTCGCCGACAAGGATTCGTGGTTGGGGCGTTATTTGCCGGGCGTGCCGGATGACGACGAAGGTCGCAAGGCTTTCATTCGCGCATGGCTGCTTGACCGTGACGCTGACGTGGCGAATCGTTATCGCGCGTTGCTGGTCGAAAGGTACGACGCGGAGCAGGGCAACGCGGTGAAATACGCCGAAGCGTTCGAGCTTTGCCAGTACGGGCGGCAGCCGGAGCCGGGCGAATTGACGGAATTGTTTCCGCTGTAGATAGTGACGACCTGGGTACGCACCGCTTCCAGCGTGCGGTCTCGGCAACAGACAGAACTATGCCTGAGGGTTCTCCTGCCGGTTTGATTCCGTTCGCTGCCGAGGCCGCACGCTGGAAGCGGTGCGTACCCAGGTCACACCAATTTTCAAAAGAGAGAACGCAACACAATGAAACTACTCGAAGGCAAAGCAGCAATCGTCACCGGTTCCGGCCGTGGCATAGGCCGCGCGGTGGCAATCATGTTTGCGCAACACGGCGCTTCGGTCGTCGTCAACGATCTGGATGGCGAAGTCGCCGAAAGTGCCGTCAGCGAAATCAAAGCGGCGGGCGGCCACGCGGTTGCCTGTGTCGGCAGCGTGACCGCGCCCGGCTTCCCCGAAAAGATCGTCAAGACCTGCGTCGAAGAATTCGGCAAGCTCGACATCATCGTCAACAACGCGGGCTATACCTGGGACGGCGTGTTGCAAAACATCACCGATGAGATGTGGGACGCGATGATTGACGTGCATCTGACCGCGCCCTTCAAAATCATCCGCGCCGCTGTGCCGTATATGCGCGAGGCCGCCAAGCAGGAAATCGCCGAGGGCAAGCGCGTCCACCGCAAGATCATCAACGTGTCTTCCACTTCCGGTGTAGCCGGAAACCCCGGCCAGGCCAACTATTCCGCCGGCAAGATGGGCATCGTCGGCGTGACCAAAACGCTGGCGAAGGAATGGGGCCGCTTCAACATCAACGTCAACGCGGTGGCTTACGGCTTCATCGAAACGCGGCTGACGGCGGCCAAAGAATCACAACCGACCGCGCACATCGGCGAGAACGAGATTCAACTCGGCATTCCGGCGCAGATGCGCGAGCTGTCGCAACGCTTCATCCCGCTGGGCCGTGGTGGCACGCCCGAAGAGGCTGCGGGGCCGGTGTTGTTTTTGGCGTCGCCGCTGGCCGATTATGTGACGGGGCATGTGTTGTTGGTGACGGGCGGGTCGTATGTGTGATGCCTATTGAGGAGGAGTTATGTGGTCTGAAGAAAAACAACGGCAATTCGATGCGCTGCGTGAGAAGGAATTCGCGGGGATGCTGACTGCTGACGAGCAAACGCAACTCGATTCATTCTTTGCGGAGCTTGATGCGGAGGAAGCGGAATTATTGCGGCCGGCGATGGAGAGGATGGCACAGGAGCGCCAACAAAGGCGGGCCGAAATCGCGCGCCTGCAAAGGCAGAAAGCTCTTTTAGCAAACCTGGCCGCCCAGGAAGAGCAATTGTTGCGCCGTGCCCAAGCCGTGTTGCAGGAAGTGCAAACCGAGAAAGCACGGATTCGTTCCGAGTATGCGCGCGTGCTGGCCGAAGAAGCCTGCGTTGCCTGACCCTGCACCGCTATGATCAGCCGGGAACTGCGAGACACTGTGCGCCGCGCCTACCACTTCCGTTGTGGCTATTGCGGCGTGCATGAAAACGAGGTCGGGAGTGAACTGGAGATAGATCATTTCTGCCCGTTAGCCGCCGGTGGCAAGGATGAATTGGGCAACCTGGTCTATTGCTGTCCTGCCTGCAATCGCCACAAGGCCGATTATTGGATGGCGGATGAACGGCGGCGGCTATTGCATCCGTGGCAGGATGAAGGGGCGCTTCATTGGCGGCAAGTTGAAGATGGGCGGCTGGCGGCGCTCAGCGAGCGCGGCGCGCTTCACATACAACGGTTGCGGCTCAATCGCCCGCAACTGATTGCGGCCCGATTGGAGCGTGTCGCGCGGCAAGCCGACGACGCCGAACTTGCCGCCCTGCGCGCGGAGGTTGCGCGCATCAATCAGCACCGGGACGAACTCGAAGCCCGCTTGCAGAAGGTGGAAACGCAACTCGCCCAACCTGACGATTAATTTCACGCTTGTGATAAGCGTGGTCGTGACGCAGTAAAACCGCTGTAACCAGATTCGGAGGAATCACCATGCGTCGAATTCACCCCGTCGTACTTTTTACGTTGTTACTAGCCGCGCTGTTATTCGGCTTAGTTTCAATCCAGCTTTCCCACGCGCAATCGTCAACCGGCTACGACCAATCATTCTTCAACGCGCTGCGCTGGCGCAGCGTCGGCCCCGCGCGCGGTGGGCGTTCGCTGACCATCGCGGGCAGCACGAGCCGTCCGTTTGAATACTACTTCGGCGCGGTCGGCGGCGGCTTGTGGAAGACGAACGACGGCGGCACGACGTGGCGGCCCGTGACCGATGGGCAGTTGAAAAGCTCTTCGGTTGGCGCCGTCGCGGTGTCGGAATCGAATCCCGATGTGGTTTACATCGGCATGGGCGAGGTCGCCTTGCGCGGCAACATCATGCAGGGCGACGGCGTTTATAAATCCACCGACGCGGGCAAGACGTGGCGGCACAGCGGCCTGGGCGACACGCAGGCCATCGCGCGCATCCGCATCCACCCCACCAATCCCGACATCGTTTACGTGGCCGCGCTCGGCCATCCCTACGGCAAACACGACGAACGCGGCGTCTTCAAATCCACCGACGGCGGCAAGTCGTGGCGCAAGGTTTTGTTCAAGAGCAACCAGGTGGGCGCGGTGGATTTGAGCATGGATCCGAGCAATCCCAACGTGCTGTTTGCCGCGCTTTGGGAAGTCTTCCGCACGCCGTGGATGTTGTCGAGCGGCGGCCCTGACAGCGGCCTGTACAAATCCACCGACGGCGGCGAGACGTGGACGGAGGTCACGCGCAATCCCGGCTTGCCCGCTGGAATAGTCGGCAAGATCGGCGTCAGCGTTTCAGGTGCGGATGGCAAACGTGTCTATGCGATGGTCGAAAATGAAAACGGCGGCCTCTTCGTTTCGGATGACGCGGGCGCTACGTGGCGGCGCATCAGCGAAGACCGGCGTTTGCGGCAACGCGCGTTTTACTATTCGCGCCTTTACGCCGACCCGAAAGAGCGCGACACGGTTTACGTGCTCAACACCGGCTTTTATAAGTCCACCGACGGCGGCAAGACCTACAAGACCATTCAAGTGCCGCACGGCGACAACCACGATTTGTGGATCGCGCCGAACGACAACCAACGGCTGGCGAATAGCAACGACGGGGGCGGCAACGTTTCGGTCAACGGCGGCGCCTCGTGGACGGGGCAGCAATATCCGACCGCGCAGCTTTATCACGTCACGACGACCAAAGAGTTGGTCTATCACGTTTGCGGCGCGCAGCAGGACAACTCGACTGTGTGTGTTTCCAGCGAAAGTGCCGGGCGTGGTGGTGGTGGCGGGCGCACGGCGGCGGTGATGTATGCGGTGGGCGGCGGCGAGAGCGGGTACATCGCGCCGCATCCCACGAATCCGAATTTGTTTTACGCGGGCAGCCAGGGCGCGCTGCTGACGCGCTTCGACCGCGCGACCGGCCACACGCGCGACATACAAGTTTATCCGCTCTTCTTTTCGGGCATGCCCGCGCGCGATCTCAAAGAGCGTTGGCAATGGACGTTCCCGATTGTCTTCGCGCCGCACGATGCCAATGTGCTTTACACCTCGTCGCAGCATTTGTGGCGGACGACGAACGACGGCTTGAGTTGGGAACGCCTCAGCCCCGACCTGACGCGCGGCGACCCGAAAACGCTGGGCGATTCGGGCGGGCCGATCACCAAGGATCAAAACGGGCCGGAGATTTACGGCACCATCTTCACCGTCGCGCCGTCCAAACACGACGCCAACACGATCTGGACGGGTTCGGATGACGGCTGGGCCTTCATCACGCGCGACGGCGGCAAGAACTGGACGAAGATCACGCCGCCCGACTTGCCCGAATTCAGCCGCATCAGTTTGATTGACGCTTCGCCGCACAAGCCGGGCACGGCCTATCTGGCGGCTAAACGCTATCAACTCGATGACCGCGCGCCCTACATTTTCAAGACGCACGATTACGGCAAAACGTGGACGAAGATCGTCACCGGCATCCGCGCCGATGATTACGTGCACGCCGTGCGCGAAGACACCAAACGCGCGGGCCTGTTGTACGCGGGCACCGAACACGGAATTTATGTTTCGTTCGATGATGGCGCGCATTGGCAATCGTTGGCGCTGAATTTGCCCGACACGCAAGTCAGCGACATCGTGGTCGAAGAGAACGATCTGGTGATCGCCACGCACGGGCGTTCGATGTACATCCTGGACGACATCGGCGTGCTGCGGCAGATGACGCCGCAGGTGGCAACGGCGGACGCGCAACTCTTCCAACCGCGCACGGTCTATCGCGGCGTGCATCAAGTGGCGATTGACTATTCGTTGAAGAAAGACGCCGATAAAGTGACGATTGAAATTCTGGATGCCAAAGGCGCGCTCATCCGCACGTTCACCGGCACGGCGGAAGACGACAAGAAGAAACCTGCCGCTGAGGCTGCGGATGAAGAGGGCGGCGGCCCACCGCGCACGCGTCCGCCCGCGCGCAAAGCCGGGACGAACCGCTTCACCTGGGATTTGCGTTATCCAGGCGCGACCGTGTTTGAAGGGATGATCTTTTGGAGTGCGCGCGCCGAGAGTGGCCCGTTGGCTGTGCCCGGCACTTATCAAGTGCGCTTGACCGCCAACGGCCAGACGCAGACGCAAAGCTTCACCATCAAACGCGACCCGCGCCTGACTAACGTCACCGATGACGATCTGGCGAAGCAGTTCGAACTGGCCGTGCAAGTGCGCGACAAGACCAGCGAGGCGAACGACACGGTCGTGCTGATTCGTGAATTGAAAAAACAAATCGCCGAACGCAGCGCGAAAGACGCGACGTTAAAGAACACTGGCGACGCGCTGGCCGCCAAGCTGAGCGCTGTCGAAGAAGAGATTTATCAGGTGCGCAACCGCAGCGGCCAGGACCCGCTGAACTTTCCGATCAAGCTCAACAATCAAATCGCCGCCTTGCGCCGCAGCATTGAAACGGGCGATGGGCGGCCCACCGCGCAATCGTATGTGGTGTTCCGCGAGTTGTCGGAACGGTTGGCGGCGGTGCGCGGACGGTTGGATGTGGTGTTGAAGAATGAGTTGGCGCAGTTCAATCGCTTGCTGACGGACAAGCGGTTGGAAGTGGTGGTGCCGGGCAAGGACGCAGTGAAGTGATGGCTCGTTTTATTGGCGGGTGCGGCTGGTGACCTTATGCAAAAGCAAAGTCTGCGGAAGAAGCTGTTCAAGGAATTTAAGGCGGCCTTTGATAAGGAACTCTATGCCAGCAGCGAAGAGTTGGGCAGGGCGTATCTGAAACAGTACCCGAGGCACATGTTTGCGTGGCTGTTGTATGGGATCACGTTGCGTAGGCTGGCCCGTTATCACGAGGCTCGCTTGGCATTGCAGCGCGTCATCAAAAGCAAACCAGAATGGCTGGAAATGGCGTTGTCTGAAATGGGTAGGCTCTACCGAGCACAAGGTAACCTGAAAAAAGCGGCTGACTGGTTTCGGAAAGCGATTGAGGCCAAGCCAGAAGCGACGCCTTCGCGCAACTATTTAGGCAGTGCGTTGGTACGGCAAGGGCTGCACAAAGAGGCTGAAGAATGTCACCGCCGCACAACCGAGTGTCCTGAAGGCGATATTGATGAAGCCTACTTCAACCTGGGGTTGGTGCTGCGCGTGCAGGGTAGATATGAAGAAGCACGACAATGCTGCTTGAAAGCGCTCGAACTCGATCCAAACTACAAGGATGTAAAACACACGCTGAAAGATTTGGAGCAGGTTATCGCCTACGGACAAGCGGCTGGCAGTCGTGAAGCCGGGCTAGGAAGCAGCGAAGCGCCGATCCGCCATGTCAGCGGGCCAGCGGGCAACCCTAAGCAAAAGCAAAATGTGCAGAAGAAGTTGTTCAGGGAATTTGAGGTGGCTTGGGAGAAGAACCTTTATGCCTACCACTTGGAGTTAGGCAAGGAGTACCTGAAGCATTACCCACAGCATCTGGTGGCACGGATACTCTACGGGATCGCGCTCCGCCACATGACTCGCTATCACGAGGCTCGGCAAGCGTTGCAATACGTAATCAAAGGCCTCTCTGGAAATGTGCATGATTGGCCGTTGTCCGAAATGGGGCGCATCTACGCTTCAAAAGGCGAGTTGAAAAAGGCTGTTGACTGGTACCGGAAAGCGATTGAGGCCAAGCCGGAGACGACACATTCCCGTATCTATTTAGGGGGTGTGCTGATGCGGCAAGGCCGGCTCGACGAAGCTGAGGAGTGTCATCGTCGTGCAATGGAATGCTCTGAAGGCGATGTTGATGAAGTCTTCTTCAATCTGGGGTTTGTGTTGCGCGCGCAATGCAGATATGAAGAAGCGCGGCAAAGTTTTCTGAAGGCGCTCGAACTTGAACCACGGTACAAGGCGGCTGTAAAACGCCTGGTGAAAGATCTGGAGCAGGTGCTTGAATTACAAAAGAAGGCTGAGCTATGAAGTTGTGTGTTGAGTTCAAACGATTTTCTTTCGTGTGCTGGCTGGGTGGCAGCCTGTGCGCCGCAGTCCTTGCGCAAGCCGACGGTGAAACCTGGCTGCTGCGCCACATCGCCGAAGCCGCCAAATACGAACAAGCCTTCAAAAACCTGACCGCCGAAGAGACCAAGCTGATGGAGGTCTTCGACGACAAGGGCAACCTGCGGCAGAAGCGCACCGTGGTCGCCGAATTGCTGGTTTATCAATCGGCGCAGGAGGAAAACCGCATTGCCGAATTTCGCAACGTGCGCAGCGTGGATGGCAAGCCGGTGGATGGCTTTGAAGAACGCATGGTTGATCTGTTCGATTACCTCAGCAAAGTCAAAACGCTGCGCAGCGAGATGAGCAAGCTGCACGATGAATGGTTGAAGTACGACATCGGGCGGCGCTTTTGGGGCTACACGATCACCGAGGGGCGGCTGTTCAAGGCGCTGGGGCCGTCGGTGCGTGCCCTCCCTTTTGGACGCCAGACCATTGGCGAGCGCGAGACGGTGGTGATTGTGTTCGAGCAAGTGGCGGGCAATCGCGCGACCTGGGGCGCTGATCCCGAAGACGTGTTGCAGGATATTTCCGGCCTGCGTAATCGCGTCGGCGTCAAGACGCGCTATCGCGGCAAGCTTTGGCTGGACAAAGAGACAGGGCAGTTATGGCGGCAGGAAACCGAGTTGGTGGCCGACTATCAAACGCTGGCGCAACCGCAGGTGATGATTCGTTGGGAACAAAGCTATCAGGCGAGCGACTTCGGCATCCTGGTGCCGAAGCACTTTGTCTTCTCCTGGTTCGCGCATATGGTGGGCCGAGAGACGGCGGCGGCGCGCTTGGA